>JACPVY010000165.1 GCA_016197345.1 Burkholderiales bacterium | reverse complement strand
ATTTCCACGCTGGCATGCTGGCGTGAGGCGAGATTGCTGGGGATGACGATGTCGCAGGCATCGCTACGACCAAAGGAAATCTTGCTGCGGTCTTTATTGACGGTGAATTGTTGATCGCGATAGCGTAGCGTTAAGCTGGCATTCGCGATCGGTGCGGCTTGTGCAACTTGCGGCGGCGCTTTAATTTGCGTGCCATCGGTATCGTCGGCATTCCAAGCGACGATGTAGATATCAAAGCCCGTTTGTTTGCCTTTGAATTCGGCTGACATGATGCGATGGGCTTTGCTCCGTAATTCGGGAGGGAGACTATCGACCACGATTTGCGAGGTCATGATTTGATTCGCTCGCGCGGTCGAAGAAACACGGGCGGCAACATTGACGGTATCGCCAAAGACATCACCCGCATCGTAAATCACCGGGCCAAAATGGCAGCCGACCTTGATTTGCATGCGGTTGCCGCCTTCAAATTGAGTCTGCTGCACCGCCATTTGCATTGCACATGCCGCTTGAATGCCAATTTGCGCTGTCGAAAAAACGCACATCAATTCATCGCCGATGGTTTTGATGACGCGCCCACCGTATTGCGTCACCACCGTCCGCAAACAGCCCAAACAACTCGCCATTAAGCGTTGCGCGACAACATCGCCCAAATGGTCATACATTGCCGTGCTGCCGCAGACATCGGCGAACACAATAGCGAGGTTATGGGTGTTTTCAGCCATCTTTGCGTATGAAGGAGGTTGATTGAGCTGTCGATTGTAGCGGATTTTGCCTACAAATTAATTTACTTGCTGCGAACAAGCTCATCCCCTCAATTAATTCACTTATGTCAACTATTTCACGATGGGTAAGAATTTTTTCAGCGCTAACACCACTTGATTCATTTGCAAGGGTTTATCTAGCAAACCATCTGAACCAGCGGCGCGTGCGCGCTCACTATCGTAATCAAAATTCTTGCCCACTAATAAAATCACCGCAATCGACTTACCATTCGCAGCCTTTTTCACATCTTGGCAAAGTTGATAGGGATCTAAATGCAGCAGACTGGTATTAATCATCACCACCGCTGTAGCGCGCTTTTGCACATGCTGCACCGAACCATCATGGGTATTATTCCAATCCACTGCAACCTGATAGCGTGCCATTAATTCGCGTAATTGCACGCAAAAATCATCGCTGCGGTCGATCAATAACACGCCACCTTGCGCTGGCGGCCGCCGCATTTTGAGGTAATGCGATTGATCAGTGAGGTCAAAATCTAGGCGTGGGCGGCGACGGCGATCTGGCACCGCCACCAATTCCGCTGCCGTTAGTGCCGACAGCGATTCGGCACGCGCGCCGACCAAAATCCCTAGGTGTTGGAACAGATGTTCCCATTGCAAAGGTTTTTTGACATACGGCCAAGGCACATCGACCTTCGGTTTGCCGACGATCAGCGCGGGGCGCGCGGGGCCAGGATTGATATCAGAGAGTTGCGCCAAGGCTTTGATATCTTCGCCATTGACGAGGTAAATATCCGGTTCTTGCAGGCTATCGTCCGAGAGACAAAAATAATTCGGCTGCCGATCTTTTTCATTTTCGAAATTGACCTGAAAAACATCGAATTCATGCTCAGAAAAACCGAGCAAACGCAGGGCAAATGGGAAACTTTGCATACACCCTCTCTTTATTGTTATAGGGGTTAATGGCAAGGTAAGACTTTAGGAAATTTCGAAAAATGCCGCTGCCGACCGTTTTCCCTCGCCTCCTGTTGCCTTTCCTGCCTTCATGACCAAAATTCGTATAGTTTCTTGGCAGACAACAACATTTTGCCGTGTTTTATGCGCTGCTGCAAGTTGCAACAGAATGAAAATAAGACAACATGAGCACCCTCAATCGCGAATCTCTATTTCTTTTCAAATAAAATTCTTATTTTAGAAATAAGCCAGAAGATCACGATAGATGCCCAAGACGAGCAGGATGCGCGCCGCCAAGTCGAAGCTCGTGGTTTATTTGCTGCAAGCGTCACTGCCAGCCGTGGCGATTTTCTGTCACGCAAATTGGGCAATACGCGTGGCAAATTATCGATTGTCTTATTTAGCCAAGAATTATTAGCCTTGCTCTCAGCGGGTTTGTCGATTGTCGAGGCGCTCGAAGCGCTACTCGAAAAAGAAGCGAATCCCTATGCGCGGCACGTTTTTGATCGATTGCTAGCGGGTCTGCGCGAGGGTAAGCGCTTTTCGCAAGTATTGGCCGACCAAGCCGAGCTTTTCCCCCCACTCTACATCGGCATCATGAAAGCGGCTGAAGGCACCAGCGATTTGCCACGTGCGCTAGGCCGCTTCATCGATTACCAACAACGCATCGACGCCGTGCGCGCCAAACTCGTTAGCGCCGCGATTTACCCGGCGATTTTGATGTTAGTGGGCGGTGGTGTTTCTGGTTTTTTGATCACTTACGTGGTGCCACGCTTTGCCGAAGTGTATAAAGGCGCGGGCCGCAATTTGCCGTGGATGTCGCAATTACTGCTGGAATGGGGGCAATTCTCGTCCCAGCACACGCAAACTCTGTTGATGATCGTCGCTAGCGTGATAGTGGTTGGTGGCTTTGCGATCAAACAATTCCTCGCCAGCGGCGCCCTTTCCCGCACGCTAGCGCGCTTGCCAGCCATTGGCGAGCGGATTCGGATTTATCAATTGTCCCGCCTCTATCTGACGCTAGGGATGCTGTTAGAAGGCGGGATTCCGATTGTCAGCGCCCTGCACACCGTGCAAGACATGGTGCCTGCCAACATCAAAGCTCAGCTAC
>JACPVY010000164.1 GCA_016197345.1 Burkholderiales bacterium | reverse complement strand
GGAGCGCGCATGAGTACATTGTTGGCGGAATTGGCAAACGTGTTGGGTGAGCAAGGCATGCTGACCACGCCGGACGATTGCAGCCGCTTTGAACAAGGCGCGCGCTATGGTAATGGCAAAACCTTGGCGGTATTGCGCCCGGATAGCCATGAACAAGTGCTAAATATTTTAAATTTGTGCGGTCAACATCAACAGCCTATCGTGTTGCAAGGCGCAAATACGGGTTTGGTTGCCGCCAGCACACCGGATGGCAGTGGCCGCTACCTCGTCTTGAGCCTAGAGCGCTTGCGCAAGCATATCGAAATTGATGTCGATAATCGCTCGGTAGTGGTGGATGCTGGTGTCACGCTGCAAGAATTAAATGAAGCGCTAGAGCCGCATGGTTTGTTTTTCCCGATTGATTTAGGGGCGAATCCCTCTATCGGTGGCATGATTGCCGCCAATACTGGTGGCGCACGTTTGATCAAATATGGCGATGTGCGGCAGAATTTGCTCGGTCTGCGCGCCGTGATCGCAGGCGAACCAGCGCAAGAATTGGATATGCTCAGTGGCTTGCGGAAAAACAATACCGGGCCAGATTTGAAGCAATTATTTGTCGGCAGTAGCGGTGCTTACGGCATCATCACGCGCGCTGTATTGCAAGTGCATCGCATGCCGCAGCAAAGTGCAACCGCGCTCGTGGTGCCGCGTGATCAAGCCGCCGTGCTGCAATTACTGCGTGTGCTAGAACGGGATTGCAGTGAATTTTTGAGCGCGTTTGAAGGCATTTCTGGCGCGGCCTTAGCAGCGGTGGTGAAACATATCCCTAGCATCACGAATCCCTTCGCTCCTGAGCCCTTACCTGAATACTGTGTTTTGATCGAACTCTCTAGCGCGGCGAATAAAGATGTCACTGGCATCGATTTGGAAGCAGTCTTAATGCGCTGCATGGAAGAGTTGTTTGGCGATGTGATTGAAAACGCCATCGTTGGGCGCGGCAAAGATTTATGGCGCATCCGCCATGCGATTAGCGAAGCCTTGCGCCATGAAGGCAAGATGATTGCCTTTGATATTTCGATGCCACGTTCCTCTCTGGTGACATTTCGCGCTCAAGCCTTAGCCTTGATGGCAGAGCGGTTCGCATGGATCAAAGTGATGGATTTTGGTCATTGGGCGGATGGCGGTGCGCATTTCAATATGATTTGGCCAAAAGATGCCGAGGTGGCCTATGACGTCGCCATCGTCGAAGCAATTCGTACGCTCATTTACGACTTGGTGGTCAATGGTTTTCAAGGCAGTTTTAGCGCCGAACATGGCGTCGGCCCTTACAACCTCGCTTATTACCAACGTTATACCAGCGCGCCAGCGCAGCAATTAGCCGGGCGTTTGCAAACTTTGCTCGATCCGCAGCGTTTGCTGGGTTTGACGTGGTTTGGCCCGGCGCAGAGCGCGCGCTAGGGTGTGGCAGATAAAACAAGGGCGGTGTGCAACGTGTGCGCACCGCCCTTTTGCGTTTTACGTTGTCATTGATCGCTACGCGCAGCTAGAGCTTATTTGCGACGACGCGCCATCGCACCCAACATCAACATCCCCAAGCCCATCATGGCGTAGGTTTCTGGTTCTGGCACCGCAGGCAGGGCTTGTGCAGTGTACGTTGCGCCAACTTTCGCCAAATCGGCATCAGTCACACCGAACACATAAAATTTATTGTCGCCTGCTAGCGACGGCAAAAAGTCATTGTCATTGGCGATATACAGTGTGTGGGTGTTGACGCCATTGACCATCACGTCTTGCCCAAACGCCATGCCTTCGATTTTGGCTGGCACTTGGCTGGCGCTAATACCTTTTTCTCCCAGTTTGGCAACGAGGTCGATGAAGAGGGTTTTGCTGACCGCTTTCGACGACAAATCGCCCTTCATATTGCTAACGTCTTGCGCATTGCTCAAATCGATTTTGAAGATTTGCTTAGCGACGGCGGTGCTGCCATCACCCAGCCCTTTGCCATCGCGCTCATCGACCAAGAATTGATGATCATTCAGTGCGGTAATTTCACTCACGCCTGAACCCGTCGTCAGTTTGTAAGCGTATTCATGGGTGACTTTAGTGGCGATATCGATGGTGACGATGCGTAGCGATTTATTGCTATCTTGCGCTAACGGCGCTTGCATAATGCCGACCAAGGTTTTGCCATCGGGGGTGAGGGCTAAGCCTTCCATCCCTTTGTTGGCAACGCGACCGCTAGCATTGGTCGAAATTTCGGTCGCGCCTTGGCTAGAAAGCTTGCTAACGGCGAGGTTGGCCGGTAATTCAAAAGCTTGGATACGACGGCCAGTGGCGCGATCGAATTGATAGATATACGGGCCGTATTCGTCAGAGATGAAAACGCTCTTACCATCGTTTGAGACGCGCACGCCTTCAGGGTCAAAGCGCGCATTATTGCTATTGCTGGAACCGAGGGCAGGATTGAAATTGTCCGAGCGCCCGGTGAAGTAATAGGTGTTGTTGATGGCATTGAGTGCTGGTGCGCCATTGCCCAAGCTGTAGGTTGTGCCATTCACGCTGCCAGTGCCCATCGCGCCACTGCCATAGGTTAGTGCGGTGCTGCTAGAGAGTAGGGTGGTTTTGCTCAGGCTAGGCGTCAAGCTAAAAGCGAAGTTGCTACCGGATTGGTTCGCTACCAAATTCATTTTCAGGGTTTGATAGCGGTTGATATAGGACGCGGTGTCATCCACTAAAGGGTTAAACGCTGTCGCATTCGGGCCACGATCTGGTGTGGCGATAAAGGTGTTGCCGCCCGCCCAAGCAAAACCCGACCCCAAACCACCCAATAAATTGCCAGCGACGCCATTTTCTAAAGCGCCAGCAGTTTGGCTGGAAAGATCGTGCGCAAAGCCATTTAAGCTGCCAATGGCCAGCACTTCGACCGCTTGTGCGCTGCTGGTGGCAAATAAAGCACTAAGCATGAATGCGAGAAGGTTTTTTTTCATGATGAGAATGTCGTCTGCAATGAGTGAGAGGTAAAAAGAAAGATGGAAACGATAAAAGAAAAACAATAGCGCACCAATATGACGGGTTGGTGACAGGCAATTTTTGCCTTGGGGACAGATCGTCGGCAGCGAGACGGGACAGGGCAACGTGAAATTGCCTATTCATGAAGGGGGGGGGCAGGAACGACTCCCCACGTGCTGGACGGTCGGGGATATTGGGCGGTATGCAGCATGCTAATTGCTGTAGAAAAATGCAAATATAATAATTTTTCGACGGCTTTTATCGCATAGCGTGTTGTCAATACTTTCCAATGTTCAAAGTTGCAGAGTTTTTTCGGAAAAATCGAGGTGGAGGAGGGATTTTTGGCGGCAATTCAGATAGAGTACAACTTCGAAACATTTCGCAAGACGGCTCTGCCTAGCTATTGTTGAGCGAGCATGGTGGCGCAATCGTTTTGCCTTAAAGCCTTAGGAAATCTGTAGCGCAATTGCTTCGAGAGGTTACTCACACATGCCCAAGACGCTGGAGCACAACGCAAATATTTCAATCAGGCGAATGACTGTACTATTGCTATTGATGCAAGTTGACCAGATCGAGCAAGTGAGTAAGCGAGGCCATCCTTTGTTTCGGATCACGCACTGGCTTCTCTACCAGCATATTGCGCTGCTACGATTGCGCCTCAAATCCCGGCGCAAGTTCATTTCCCAAGTGAGTCCTTGTTGTGCGCAGGCATCGTGCCGCGCGCGGCAGCGAGGCAATCTTCCCGTTGCATGGCCTAGCCCTTACGCCAGTGTGTTGGAGGTTGCCAGATTACGTTCGTGAACCTTAGCGCTATTAGAAATATCGCCCGCAACACGATGCAACAATCCCGAATTGCCATCCCAAATTAAGGAGACTGACATGAAGACCACCCAATTCAAGCTAAAGGCCAATGCAGATTTTGAAGCGGTATTGGCGCCGATTGCTCAAGCGCAACCGGATCTGATTTTGGTTTTCGGTGGCTTGTCGTTTTTCGAATCACCTAAATTGGCAGAGACGATCAAAAAACTCGCGCCCAATGCCGCCCTAGCGGGCTGCTCGACGGCGGGCGAAATTGCCGTTGATCGCGTGTATGACAATACTTGCGTTGTTACCGCCGTGAAATTTGAGAAAACCAAGGTGACCCAAGTTTCCACCACGATTGCAGGCATGGCAGATTCGTTCGGTGCTGGCGAGCGCTTAGCTGGGCTATTGCCCGCTGAAGGCTTGCGGGCGGTGTTGGTCTTTGGGACTGGGGTGGCAATTAACGGCAGTGCGCTCGTGGCGGGGCTGCAATCTAAGCTGGATGCGAGCGTCACGATTTCAGGTGGCTTGGCGGCTGATGCCGGGGCATTTAAGCAAACTTGGACAATGGGGCCAACTGGCTCGCATGATGATGAAATTGTCGGCATCGGCCTGTATGGCACGGATGTCAATGTCAGCTACGGTACTTTTGCTGGCTGGGAGCCATTTGGGCCAGCGCGCAAAGTGACGCGCTGCGAGCAAAATATTTTGTATGAGCTTGATGGCGAGCGCGCTTTGGATATTTATAAGCGCTACCTTGGTGATTATGCGAAAGATTT
>JACPVY010000163.1 GCA_016197345.1 Burkholderiales bacterium | reverse complement strand
TTCTCTTGCTGCCAGCCTAAAAGATGCCACGATGCAAAATCTTTGCCGTCGATATCTTGATAAATGCACTGCTGTTCGAGCACAAAAATTTCGCTACGTAGCGCCAGCATTGCATACACTTGCGCCCCTGTGAGTTGTGCAAATTCGCACCATTGCCATTGAATCATTATCAGTTCACATCAAAATGTCGCCACTGCATGCTGCATAGGCAGCGGTGCTGCCCACGCAAATGTGCTTAGGCGACGTTAAAAAAACGCAGTAGATATTCAATATTTTCAGCATAGCCGGCGATCACACTGGCTTGATCGGTGCCGTTAATGATACGGCGCGCATTGACATAATCGCATTCGCTAGCATTGATGTAATCCGCCAATTTTTTGCCCGTAAAACTGCCATGCTGCATGCCGTAGGACATGATGCGATAGGCAATATCGGCATTGAGGGCATTATCGGGATACCAATACATGCTGCTTTGCTGCCCGCTTAAGCCTAGCGCTTGGTCCATTTTTTTGTAGTTATAGTCCCATGTCAATTGCACATAACCACGACCATAATAGACGTTGCTTAAGGTCTGTCCCTCTGGCCCATCCACATTCACGCTAACGCCATATTTCAAGCCCTTACCCTTGCCATATTCGGCAATCGGCTGCCAGGTGTTTGCACATTCATGTTTGACGGTAGCCAGCATATACGCCACCCAGCGCAGATCTATGCCGGGGCTATCGGCTTGTATCGTATCGATCAAACCCGCTAGCGCTTGTTGCACGTTCGCGCTCAGCGCTGGACTAGGATATTGCGCACGATACAAGGCGACGAAGGCGGTGCTATCGATCTTTCCTATGCTATTGCTAGCAAAATTGGCGGGGAGGTGGGATGTTTGATTGGCATTATCCGCACTATTGAGCTGTGCTAGCGTGCCGCCATTGGGATCGACGCGGCCATCGGGATGAGCCATTTTTAGCGCGGGTTGCTGCGCTTGGAAATTTTTGATCGCCGTGATCAAGCCGTCGTCCACCACACCTGTGACAGCGAGTGGACTACTCAAGCCGGTATAAGAAGAATCGCTGTTGTTGATCAAATTTTGGATTTTGATCACATCTATCGGCAAATTCGCGCCGCCTGCCCCCACTGAACTCGCAATATTTTCCATTTTCACCTCTGAATTTCAGATTTAAAAACTGCCTCGTCTAGCGACATTCGTGCCTAGCAAGCGCACTTTTGCTATTACGGCTGTGGCATCAGCTTGCGTTGCTCCACATCGAAACGATAAGATGCGCCCTTTTCATCGGCAATATCCAGCACTTTGCCATTTTTTGGCACGGTCACAGCCGGGGCGCTCCGTTTGCCAGTTGGCGGTGCCGGTGGCGCCTCAACGCTGGCTGCGCTGGTAGCGCTAGCGGCACTCGCCACTGGCTCAACAGGTGCTGTAGCCGACGCCGCTGGTGCGGCGGCAGAAGCCGAAGCGGGTGGCGCTTTCTTTTGGCATGCCGCTAACGTACATGCCAATAGCACCGCGAGTAGCGTGCCGAGCAAGGAATTGATCTGATGATTCATCCTGTCCCCCAATACCTTAATTGATTTTGACCAAGCCAGCCGCCACCGTCAGCATCCCGCCACCATTGATATCCATTTTTGCGCCCGCTTTAAATTCAGCGGTAGCATCAGCGGCAATCGAAATCTGCGTCGATTTGATGGTGATTTTGGCGGGCTCCAATTTGATCGAGCTTCCACCAACCTTCAATTCCAACGAGGTGCCAGCCTCGGTGACACTAGTCATGCCGATTTTGCACTTGTGATCCATGTCGATATTGACGGTCTGATTATTTTTCACATGCACCGTCTGATCATTGCCGACTTCGAGCTTTTGATCGTTCTTGATTTCGATTGTCTGATTACCCGGTTCTTTCGCCAAAAAGCCGACTTTACGCGTTTCATGGCGCTTGATGACGGTATTCATATCGAGCTGCGCTTGGACAAAAATCTCTTCCGCATCTTTTTTGTCTTCAAAGCGCAATTCGTTGAAACCACCGCCCCCTTTCGACGAATTGGTTTTCATCGTCGAGCGTGTTTGATTCGCTGGCAGATCATACGGCGGCATATTGTCGGAGTTATAGACGCAACCGGTGATCAATGGCCGATCTGGATCCCCTTCGAGGAATTCGACCACCACTTCCATGCCGATGCGGGGGATAAACATCGTGCCCCAACGCTTACCTGCCCAGCTTTGCGCAACACGGACGAAGCAAGAACTTTTTTCATCGTTCTTACCTTCACGGTCCCAGTGGAATTGCACTTTGACGCGGCCGTATTTATCGGTCCACACTTCTTCGCCAGATTTGCCAACCACCACGGCGGTTTGCGGGCCATAAATCAATGGGCGGGCATAGCACATTGGTGGCCGATAGCGATGCTCTTTGCCGAGCAATAAGAAGGTGCCGCTAAACACTTCTTCGGGGGAGCTGCCAGATTCGTAATCGTCTGATTCCAAGGTGAAGTTGGCGTAGGTGATCAGATAATCTTTGTTTTGATCGGCGCGCGGATGTTGTTCCACACCAACCAGGGAACCGCACGCTAGGCCGCGCGCATTCGAGCTAATCGAAATCTGTTCGCACTGACCATGCAAGGATTCAATTCTCGCCTTCGCCAGATTTTTACCGACCGCCGAGGTCACATAGCCGCCCGGATAATCGTATTTTTCATAAGCGGGCTGCTTAAAGCCAGTGGCGATGGTTTCTTTCACACGCAAGCCACCGCTAGTGCTACTCATCATGCGTTCAAAATCGAAGTCATTCAGCGAAAAACTACTGGATTGAATTTCACCGGTGGCGGACCAAGTATAAATACGCTCTTCGCCAAAACGGCTGCGGCTATTGCTATTGGCGTATTTGACTTTTTCATATTTTGGCGTCTTGCTATGCGCCAGATAAGAGTCGCACAGCACCATCTTGTGCTTGCCGCCTTCGTGCTTGAAATAAAAATAAATACCGGCTTGCTCCAGCAAACGGCAGACGAAACTCAAGTCAGTTTCGCGGTATTGCACGCAATACGGCAATTTTTCATAGGTTTGTTCGAGCAAACCCGTGTTGATATCGGCCAAACCACCGTACGCGCCCTTTTGGCATACTTTTTTGACGATATCCACCACCGACATATCTTGGAAAATAAAGCAATCCGAGGTTCTGCTGAGCAACCATAACCATGGTCGCACTTCGGCAAAATAACGGGTGAATTTGGAGGTGCTGCCTGAGGTAGAGAAACGGGTGACGATGCCAGAAAATTCGCGCTTGCCACCTTCCGTCAAGTCTAGCGTCACGGTGACCACTTTGCCCAAGATAGTAGAAAAATCGATATCCTTGCGCTCACTCAACATTTCAATGTGATATTCAAACAAATGCCCCAAACCTTCGCTGGCATGCATTGTATGGAACAATAAAACGTCATCACCTAGCGGTGTCTTGATCGAAATGGGACGTTTCTTCTGGCTTGGAGCACTCATATTATTTTTCCTGACTGTATGAATTTCTTAATTTCTTGCCTGATACCAACACATAGCGCATCGCATCGCTTCGTCCTCGGCCAGACCACCAGCAATGTGCTGGCAGCGCTAGCCAAAATGTCTGTGTAGCATCGTCCTTATTTTTTTTCCTGCATCAAGGCGTCCAACCGCCTCCACATCGTCTCGTCGAGGCATTCTACCGCACTACCACAGGCATCACGTTGCTTTAGCCACTCAGCTTGCTCACGCCGCAAACGCTCGCTCTCCTCTGGCAGATTGTGTAAAGCGTTACGCCACGCGGTGCTGATACTGCGATCATAGCCCGCTAGCGCATGGTTGCTGCAAATCGCTTTTTCGGTCTTGGTGCTCGCTTTAGCGCAATTGAAAGAAGCGCGTACTGCTTGCTTCTCGCCGCGCTTTTCTAGCGTCAGCACAACACTGGCATCAAACGCTAACAACAAGGTTTTATCGTTCAGAAAGACAAAGCGCATGCCATCCCAATCGGCTTTTTTGCTTGCGCTCTGGCATTCTGGCGCATACACAGTCACGATTTGCTTGGCATTCAGTTTCAAACCAAAGTCGGCTAATTGCGGCTGTCTTTTGGCGCCATTACGATCAATCCGCTCGTAGTGTTTGCCTATCAACTTGCCGACCGTATTTTCTTCTCGTTTCCAACGCGTCAAGCTACAGTCCGGCAACATGCTTTTAAATTGCAAGCCAGCCGCCGCGATATGCATTTCGCGCCCTAGCAATTGTGGATCAGCGGGTTGATATTGCCAATGTGGTTGGTCTTTGCCATCTGGCGCAACACTAACGACATCCCAAAAGCCCACAAAATTGTCTGGTAGCGTATCTGCCGCTTGCGCTAACCCGAGCCAAGTCAAGCACAGGCAGCAAAGAGAAAATAATTTGATTTTCATCGTATCGCCGCCCGCAACAAAATAGCTTCAAACAGCTTGGCGTTATCCACGATCTCTTGCTGTGGATCATTTTTATTCACCATCGCCCGTGCGCCAGCATAGTCGGTGGTGGTGCCATAGAAATAATGCTCAAAGCGGCGTCCGTTAGCGTAGCCGCCGCCCGTCAACATGCCAAAAGCCATGATTTTGTAGGCCACTTCAGGGGTTTTGACCTTTTCTGGGTCCATCACAAAATCCAACCCATAACCAAGCGAAACACCTGCCGCCGCATAATTGTCCCACCATGTCAATTGCACATAGCCACGACCATAATACCGACGCTCCACCCCGACCTCGCGGACATAGGTTTCGCTGGCGACGGTGCTGGGGCTGGTACCACGCTTACCGCCGCGATTGAGCGGTGTCGGTTTGCCATTTAAGCCGATTGAGAATTGATCGCCATCCATTTCCGTCACGGTAACGGTGCCATCAGGATTGCGCTTGACCTTGGCTGGTAGATAGTAATTGCGGCCAGAACCATGGCCAGTTTCGTCGATCGGCGTCATCGCAAGCATCCGACTCACGCGGCGCATCACCGGCGCGCCGTTCTTATCTTTTTTGGCGAGGCCAGTCTTTTTATCAAGCACGGCGACCGATTCTTTTTCATAGGTGCGCGACTCTAGCATGGCCGTTGCCAACATATACGCCATCCAGCGAATGTCGATCACGCGCCTATCATTTTCCATAAAACCGACCAACATCAACGTCGCTGGAATTTGTTTGGGGCTATAGGTGATGCCTTTGCGCTTGGCATAATCATCAAAATATTTAGTGAATTCACTTTTGAGCACCTCTTTATTGAAGGTGCCGTAAAAGGTGTAGTCCTGTCCCGAGATTTTTAAGCGCAATAATTGTTCTGCAATATCCCCATAATCGACGAGGGTGATCAAGGTTGGGCCGTCCGGTTTGATGATGTGGAACTGGGTTTCTTCGCGGTCAGTGATGTTAAACACTTTTTGCATCGCTTCAATTGCGCTATCGCGGTCATCCCACACTTCGGCACCGTCATCGCGGAATAAGCGCAAAATGCGATCAAGCAGAGGATGTTCGCGGGTTTTGCCTTGAATATTCTTGATGGCCTTCAACTGCTGCAAATAGTGATCCACAATCGCCACATCAGCTGGCGCATTCATGGTCGGATATTTCTTCAACAATTCTGCCGACGGCCTACCAACCGGGCCAGTCAACACCGGGATTTCAATTTTCTTGCCACCGTGATTGAGTACTGTGCGCTTTTTCTCAGGTTTTTTCTTCTTTGTATCCGTCATAGCTATTCTCTAATCCATACAAT
>JACPVY010000162.1 GCA_016197345.1 Burkholderiales bacterium | reverse complement strand
TAAATTTTAAATTTTATTTTTTTATCGAGCAGTTTTACTTTGTGATAAGATTTTATTAATTTAGCATTAAAAATGGACCTGTTTAAAAATGAATGGTCAAAATGGATGTTTTTCAAATCGCGGTTATTCCAACCTACCTAATCTTAATCAGGTGTTAAGAGTGCACTTACCGGAATCGAACCGCTCTTGCCATTTAACCATCGCTCATCGCCCGCACAGTCAGTTGTTCGAATTGCCCACAAGTGATTTAGCAGAAAATCGGGCATAATCGCTGCTGTTTTGCGTTTTTGCGACAAATCGCAGGAAACACTGCTTTCACGGCAGAAGCAAACATCATCGACGTTGAGAAGTTCCATTTATTCAAAAGGATTTGGGATGGTAATTGCGGTCTATCCGGGAACATTTGATCCACTCACCCGTGGTCATGAAGATTTGGTAAGGCGGGCCTCTGGCCTGTTTGATACGCTAGTCGTAGGCATTGCCGATAGCCGCAATAAAAAGCCCTTCTTTTCATTACACGAACGCCTGAATATTGCCAACGAAGTGTTGGGCCATTATTCGAACGTGAAGGTCGAGGGTTTTTCTGGGCTTTTGAAGGACTTTGTACGGAAGCATGATGCGCGCGTGATTGTGCGTGGCTTACGTGCGGTGTCTGACTTTGAATATGAATTTCAAATGGCGGGGATGAATCGCTATCTGTTGCCTGATGTCGAAACGCTGTTTCTGACCCCTTCTGATCAATATCAATTCATTTCCGGCACGATCGTGCGCGAAATTGCTTTGCTCGGCGGTGATGTCTCCAAATTTGTCTTTCCTTCGGTTGAACGCTGGTTGAAAAATCGGGTTGAGATAGAAAGCTGAGGCAAACATGGCGCTAATGATTACCGATGATTGCATCAACTGCGACGTCTGCGAACCAGAATGCCCGAATGATGCGATTTACATGGGGCCGGAAATTTACGAAATCGATCCCAATAAATGCACAGAATGTGTTGGCCATTTCGATGAGCCACAGTGCCAGCAAGTATGCCCGGTAGCGTGTATTCCCTTCCATCCTGAATGGCGCGAAAGCAAAGAAGATTTGATGGCGAAATTCTTGCGCCTACAGAAGAAAGAGTAACTCACAACAAAAAATTGCCGCAGAGCAAAATTCTTATTGCACTGTGGCAATTTTAGTGTATTGTATACCCATGACCACGCGAACCTAGCATCGCATGTCAGTCCAACCTAGCCGCTATTTGCCTAACCTTCGCTCATTGCGCTAAGTTGTTCCGGGGAACTGAAAATCCTTTGCGTGCGGCCCCCCTCAGGTTTGCCAAGTAAGATGCTTTACTTCGCCACTGACCGCCAAGCGCATCGTTTTTTCTTTCAGCCCCGGTCGTGATCGCCATCCCTCGTGATCACACGAATTCGGCCCAGACCCGCCGGCATTGATTCCATCACCAATCGCAAGCGTCACATCCATTTCAACAAAATGCGACGTTGCACACTGGAGAAGCATCATGCGGGCTGAGCATTTTTCCCTATGCGGCAGTGGCCTTTCTATCGCCATTGTTAGCGTACTGTTTCCTCCCCCTCGCTTAACGCTTTCCTTTGCACATTGCGATTCATGTTTGGCTGCTGCTTTGAGCCGGATCAATGCCTGTCCCCTAGTTAGCACTTTTCGTTTGACGCTGCGGGTCTTGTCTAGGTCTGCGCACACTGCTTGCAGTCGTGCCGACCACATGTCTAGCACCGCGCGTCTCCATTGATCGGGAGCGCAAAATGAATGTCACCAACATGAGTATCGCCACACGTCTGAACCTTGCCTTTGGCTGTTTGCTGTTATGCCTATTTACAATCAACGGCGTCGGCTTGCTGCAATTATCAGATTTAAAAACCGTGAACCAAAATAGCTTAGCGACCAACCTCCCTAGTGTGATGAAGTCGCAAGAAATATTGGAAAACAGCTGGGAAATTGAACGCGCTTTGCGTGATATTGCACTGGCCAACGAGGCGCAACCAAGCGCCAAAGAAATACAGCAAATCAATGCCAAACAGCAGGAAATTAGCGTGATTTTGGATAAATTTGCCACGCTAGAACAAACTGATGAAAGCAAACGTCTGCTGCAAAATATGCTGGATGCGCGTTTGAAATATGTCGTCGGCGTCGAGCAGATTTTGCAACGCTATAGCGAAAACCGTAGACAGATGGGGATTGGCTTAATCCTGCTCAACTTCCGTGAAGTGCAGCAAGATTACGCACAAAGCATTAAAGCCTATATCCGCTATCACAGCAGTAAGTTCATTGCCGCCAATGCGCACATCAATGAGGCCTATAGCAATACCAGCAATTGGTTGCTGGCCTCCTTGGGCGGCGCCACCGTGTTAAGCCTGGTGTTGAGTTGGGCCATCAGCAGCAACATTCACAACCACGTTGCGC
>JACPVY010000161.1 GCA_016197345.1 Burkholderiales bacterium | reverse complement strand
GGCGGGGACTTTCGCTGATAGTTTTGAGCAGAGGCTGCGGGGATCAAATACTGCAGCCTGTGATATGACGCATCGGTATTACAACGCGTTGATGAGACAGACCCGTCGCGGGTCATTGTGGATCAATAGACAACAAACAATAAACGACAAATCTACAACATAATGACGACGGCAAACTTCAAAACTGGCACAGATATTGCTTAATGCGGTGATGCGAACAACGATTATTGCTGATTACCCAAACGTGCAGCGAATTCCATAGCCATCAAAGAAGCAGCGCCGACGATTTGAACAACGATCATAGAAGTGATCATGATATTTCCTTTTGAGTGAGAGGGAAGGGCTGGTTTGCCCCAAAAATGTGTGTCGTTTGTGGCGACGGGGTGAATCATAGCCATTTTTGTGCAATGCAACCAATTTCATTTTCCAATAGAAGATATTTGATTTGTGAATGTTATGCGAAATTTCCATAAGAAAACTATGGGTGGTATGTGAGTGGACTGCACGAAAAACTTGTAATTTTTCGAAAATAGTTCATATTTCGACAAGTCAAAAAATCTTTGTTTTTGTTTTTACTATTGTCTTTTCTGTCACATATTCACAATGTGAATATCGTATCTAATTTAAATAAACAAAAGACCAGTGACAGACCACTTGCATGTGATCATCTTTTTTGATTGACGTTTTGCCTACGCTATTCGATGATGCGGGATTGTGAAGTGGAAATTTATTCACAGCTCACAATCGGGACGCTCGAATACGTGAAGCTTAGGCCGTTTTTGCAACCACCAAGCCTTGCTTTCAAGTAATAAATTACTGTTGTTAGGTGTTTTATTGCTTGCCCGCGCTACTTCGAGCAACCCAATGAGCCAACACCCAAGTTGGCTGGCAGCGCTTGAAGCAATTTCAAGATCGCCTGCAGGTAAGCGCGCTATGCGCTTGCAAGGGAGGGACGCCACTCGTAGCCAACATAGATTGCGCACGGGGAGCACACATCAACGACGACAAAACTAAGGTTTAACAATGGCAACACCGGGAATTTTGGATAAGGAAAATACGATTGCTGGATCGGGCTTTAATCGCTGGCTAGTACCGCCAGCAGCATTAGCGATACATCTTTGCATTGGTATGGCATATGGTTTTTCAGTGTTTTGGCTACCGTTATCGCAGGCGATAGGCAAAGCGCAAGGCTTAAAAGATGCATTAGCCTGTGGTAAAGACATTGGTTTAATGGCGGAAATTTTCGCTTCGAATTGTGATTGGAAAATCACGATGTTGGGTTGGATGTACACCCTGTTCTTCGTTTTCCTCGGTTCTTCCGCAGCACTCTGGGGTGGTTGGTTAGAGCATGCTGGCCCACGTAAAGCAGGTGTTGTGTCCGCTTTATGCTGGTGCGGCGGCTTGGTGATCTCCGCTATTGGCGTGCAGCAACATCAAATTTGGTTGATGTGGTTGGGCTCTGGCGTGATTGGCGGTATCGGCTTGGGCTTGGGCTATATCTCGCCTGTCTCCACCTTGATCAAATGGTTTCCAGATAAGCGCGGCATGGCCACCGGGATGGCGATTATGGGCTTTGGCGGCGGCGCGATGATCGGTTCGCCCTTGGCTGCGAATTTGATGAAATATTTCGCGACGCCAACCACCACTGGTGTGGCAGAAACCTTTTTGGCGATGGCGGCGATTTATTTTGTCTTCATGATGGCCGGTGCATTTGGCTATCGCGTGCCACCGATTGGTTGGAAACCTGAAGGTTGGACACCACCGCCAGCGCAAGCGAGCAACGCCATGATCACGCAAAAGCATGTCCATGCGAGCCGGGTCTGGGGCATTCCACAATTCTGGTTGGTATGGGCGGTGTTGATGTTTAACGTTTCCGCTGGTATCGGTATTCTCGGTATGGCCTCGCCGCTGTTGCAAGAAGTGTTCGCTGGTAAGTTGATCGGCATCACCGCCACCTTCAATGAATTGACTGGCCCACAAAAAACGCAAATCGCAGCGCTAGCAGCAGGTTTTGCGGGTTTGCTGTCCTTGTTCAATATCGTTGGCCGTTTTGTTTGGGCCTCGTTCTCTGACTATATCGGTCGCAAAAATACCTATTTTGTGTTCTTGGCTTTGGGTTTTGTGTTGTATGCATCGATCCCAACGCTGGGTAAAGCGGGCAATTTGAGTATGTTCGTGTTGGCGTTTTGCGTGATTTTGTCGATGTATGGCGGTGGTTTTGCCACGATCCCTGCTTACTTGGCTGATTTGTTCGGTACGCAAATGGTCGGTGCGATCCATGGTCGTTTGCTGACCGCGTGGGCCACTGCCGGCATCGTTGGCCCATTGTTAGTCAACTATATTCGTGACTATCAATTGGAACACGGTGTGGCTAAAGCCGATGCCTATAACGTC
>JACPVY010000160.1 GCA_016197345.1 Burkholderiales bacterium | reverse complement strand
GGTCTGGCTGGATTAAACTATAGTTTTTAGCGGAATTCTTACCAAATACACCAAGCAGCATGTTCCAGGCTGCGAATAATGTGTGGATTTGGTTCGACTTCTCCATTGCCTACGGATTATTGCAATATACTTAAGCTTATGCCGGAAAAATTCCGACGCGACGTTTGATTATTGCATGTCCCCGTTAGCTTTTTGAAGATTTTTTTGCCTTGACGCCCATCATGACAGATACGAAAGACATACAACACCGCATTATCGACCTCGAAGTCGAACATCGTGATCTGGATACTGTGATTGATAATCTGATTTCAGATGGCCATCGTGACGAATTACAGCTGCGCCGCCTGAAAAAACGTCGATTGCAATTGAAGGATTATATCACTTTGCTAAAAATGCAATTGATTCCAGACGTTCCCGCGTAGAAACTTGATTCTACGCAATCCTTTTTCTTACCACGGCAAGCTTGAGTTGATGTCCTTGATTGATGTCAACTTGACTCAGCTAGCGCGCCGTGGTTCTACTTCTTTTCCCTGATCTGGTTTATTTTGACTGCTCTCTCTGATCTCCCCGAACCTGCTGCCACGCTAGACGATGACGTTTTCGCCGACGATGTTGCCAACCATGTTCCTGATGGCTTGCACGATGCTGAAGTAGAGCGCATTTTTGCTGTCGATGGCGCATTGAGTCAAGCGATCAAGCAATTCAAACCACGCGATTCTCAAACCGAAATGGCGAAAGCGATTGCACAAGCGATTAGCCAACAAGATACGTTAATTGCGGAAGCGGGGACAGGTACTGGCAAAACTTACGCTTATTTAGTACCAGCCCTACTATGGGGCGGCAAAGTGATTGTGTCAACAGGCACGAAGAACTTGCAAGATCAATTATTTTTGCGTGATATACCGACCGTGCGTAAAGCCCTTAAAGCGCCGGTATCGATTGCCTTGCTCAAAGGGCGGGCGAATTATCTGTGTCACTATCATTTAGAACGCACTCAAGCTAATGGCCGCCTAACGGCGCGCGAAGATGTGGGTTATTTGCGCGATATCGGGCGCTATATGAAAACCACTAGCAGCGGCGATAAAGCCGAGCTGACCCGCATCCCCGAAAACGCTAGCGTGTGGAATTTAGTCACCTCCACCCGCGAAAATTGCTTAGGCAGCCAGTGCCAATATTATCAAGATTGCTTTGTGATGAAGGCGCGCAAAGAGGCGCAGCAAGCCGACGTTGTCGTCGTCAATCACCATTTATTTTTTGCTGATGTCGCTTTAAAAGATAGCGGCGTCAGTGAATTACTCCCTTCGGCTAATACGATTATTTTCGACGAAGCACATCAATTGCCAGAAGTGGCGACGCTGTTTTTCGGCGATACGATTTCGACCTCGCAAATCATCGAATTGTGCCGCGATACGCTAGCTGAAGGTCTGTCCCACGCGCGCGACGGTGCAGATTGGTCGCAGATCGTGGGCGCGGTCGAAAAGGCGGCGCGTGACTTACGCCTATGCTTTGCGCAAGACAGCATGCGCTTGGCGGTCAACCAAATTGCTGACGATAGCGAATTTTTCCCTTCATTTGTGCGCCTGCAAGACGAGTTGGATGATCTGTGTAGTGTGCTCGAAAAACAAGCCGAACGCGCCGAAACAATAGAACAATGCCATAGCCGCGCCGAAGAATTGAGTGCCAAGCTACAGCAGTGGGATAAAGCAGCGAAAAAAGCGTTGACGCAAGCCAGCACCAGCGCCAGCGTGGTGCAAGGAAATAGCCAAGGCGGGAGCGAAAAAGCGGCCGAAGATTCAGTTGAAGGCGAATCGGTGCTCTGGGTCGAAGCGTTTTCGCATTCGCTGCAATTGCATCAAAGCCCGCTATCGGTCGCGCCTATCTTCGCGAAGCAACGCGCTGGTACGCCGCGCTC
>JACPVY010000159.1 GCA_016197345.1 Burkholderiales bacterium | reverse complement strand
CAGCGAAAGAAGCGGCCGAAAAAGCGGCGCTATCAGATCGTGCTCGTAAAGCCGTTGCAGATGAAGTAGCGCAGATCAAGGCGATGATGAATACGCCGCGTCGCCCGGTTGCGAAAGCACCAGAACCGACGCCAGCGCCAACCGTAGCACCTGCTGCCGCTGCTAAGCCAAAAGCACAAGAAGGTACTTTGCACAAGCCAGCGGATAAAAAACCTGGCGAGAAAAAAGACGAGAAAAAAGCACCTGTCGCAGACAAGACCGAGAAAAAATCGATCAAGTCGGCGAATGTCTCCTCGACTTGGCAAGACGATAGCAAAAAACGTGGCGCGGGCGGTGGTATCAAAACCCGTGGCAATGCCCCTAGCACGGGTGGCCGTGGTGGTGCCGATGCTGGTCGTGAAGGCTGGCGTGGCGGTGGCAAAGGTCGTCGTCATTCGCATCACGATGAGCGCGAAAGTAATTTCCAAGCACCTACCGAAGCTGTCGTCAAAGACGTCCATGTGCCAGAGACGATTACCGTCGCTGAATTAGCGCACAAAATGTCGGTGAAGGCATCTGAAGTCATCAAGATTTTGATGAAATTGGGTCAGATGTGTACCATCAACCAAGTGCTAGACCAAGAAACGGCGATGATCATCGTCGAAGAAATGGGCCACAAAGCATTTGCGGCGCAGTTGGATGATCCTGAAGCCTTCTTGACGGAAGGTGAAGATGAGCATGCCGACGCTGAGTTGATGCCACGCGCACCAGTGGTGACGGTGATGGGTCACGTTGATCATGGTAAAACCTCCTTGCTCGATTACATCCGTCGCTCCAAAGTGGCGTCGGGCGAGGCTGGTGGCATTACGCAGCATATCGGCGCTTACCACGTCGAAACGCCACGCGGCATGATCACCTTCCTCGATACGCCGGGCCATGAAGCCTTTACCGCAATGCGTGCTCGTGGTGCGAAAGCAACCGATATCGTGATTCTGGTGGTGGCAGCAGACGATGGCGTGATGCCGCAAACCAAAGAGGCAATCGCCCATGCGAAAGCAGCTGGCGTGCCATTGGTGGTCGCGATCAACAAAATCGACAAACCAGGCGGCAATCTGGAACGCGTGACGCAAGAATTGATTGCAGAACAAGTGGTGCCAGAAGAATACGGTGGTGATTCGCCATTCGTGCCTGTCTCGGCAAAAACCGGCCAAGGGATTGATGCCTTGCTCGAACAAGTCTTGTTGCAAGCCGAAGTGTTGGAATTGAAAGCAGCAGTCGATGCGCCAGCCCGTGGTTTGGTGGTGGAAGCGCGTTTGGACAAAGGTCGCGGCCCAGTTGGTGATGTGGTCTTGGCGGGTTCTTCCTATGGCCGCGTACGCGCCATGTTGGATGAAAACGGTAAGAGCATCAACGAAGCTGGCCCTTCTATCCCAGTCGAAATTCAAGGTTTGATCGAAGTGCCAGTCGCTGGTGAAGAAGCGATGGTGATGGCAGATGAGCGTAAAGCACGTGAAATCGGTCTGTTCCGTCAAGGTAAATACCGTGATGTGAAACTGGCGAAACAGCAAGCATCGAAACTGGAAAACATGTTCGATGTGATGGCCGAAGGCGAAGTGAAAAACTTGCCATTGATCATCAAAACCGACGTGCAAGGTTCGCCAGAAGCGCTGGTGCAATCTTTGCTCAAGCTCTCCACTGCCGAAGTACGCGTACAAATCGTGCATGCAGCGGTTGGTGGTATTTCGGAATCGGACGTCAACTTGGCGACCGCTTCGAAAGCCGTCATCATTGGCTTTAACACCCGTGCCGATGCACAGGCGCGTAAGCTGGCCGAAACCAATGGCGTCGATATTCGCTACTACAACATCATTTATGATGCGATTGACGAAATCAAAGCCGCGATGTCGGGCATGTTGGCACCAGAACGTCGTGAATTAGCGACCGGTGTGGTCGAAATTCGCCAAGTCATCATGGTCAGCAAAGTCGGCGCGATTGCAGGTTGCTTGGTCACCGATGGCGTCGTCAAGCGTACCTCTATGGTTCGTTTGTTGCGCAACAACGTGGTGGTGTGGACAGGCGAGATCGATTCGTTGAAACGCTTCAAAGACGATGCGAAAGAAGTGCGCGCTGGTCTGGAATGCGGTCTGTCACTGAAAAATTACAACGACATCAAAGAGGGCGATCAGCTCGAGGTGTTCGAAGTGCAAGAAGTGGCACGTACGCTGTAAGTTGTTTTAAATTAGTTTATACATCGCGAGCGGCATCCTGGTTTCAGGTGTGCCGCTCGCTGTGTTTTAAGCCTCGCTGATGAGTAGAGGCGCAAGTGAGAAAAAGATGGCGAAACAAGGTAAAAAAACTGCCCCACGTGGTTTGCGTGTGGCTGATCAAATCCAACGCGATTTGTCGGAATTGATCCATTCAGAATTGAAAGACCCACGGGTCGGCATGATTACGCTGACCGAGGTGCAATTAACCCCCGATTATGCACACGCTAAGGTGTATTTCACGACGCTAGTCGATGATCCGAAAGGCGTGCAACAAACGCTAGAAGGCTTGTTGAAATCGGCTGGTTTTTTGCGCAATCAACTCGGCAAGCGCCTGCACATTCACACCCTGCCGCAATTGCATTTCATTCACGATAACTCAACTCGGCGCGGTTTAGAAATGTCGCAATTGATTGATCAAGCGAATGCGACGCGTGCTGTCGATGATGGGGAAGGCGAGGAATGACGTCTGTCCCACATTCGACAGGCGAAAAGAAGGTCAAACGCCCAAGATTGGCGATCGATGGCGTGCTATTGCTCGATAAAGCAGTGGGTATTTCCAGCAACGATGCGTTAATTGCTGCCAAGCGTGTGCTGTGGGCTGCTAAAGCGGGACATACCGGCACTCTCGACCCATTTGCCACAGGTTTATTGCCGCTATGCTTTGGCGAAGCCACCAAGTTCTCGCAAGATTTGCTGGAAGCCGACAAGACCTACGAAACGCTAGTGCATCTCGGGATACGCACGGAAACGGGCGACACTGAAGGCGCGGTGGTAGAACAAAAGCCTGTCCCAAATTTCACAGAAGCCGAAATTGAAGCCGTCTTAGCGCAGTTTCTCGGCCCGATTTCACAAGTGCCGCCGATGTATTCAGCCTTAAAACGTGACGGCAAACCGCTATATGAATATGCGCGGCAAGGTATTACGCTAGAACGTGAAGCGCGCGCAGTGATCATTCACGACTTGCAATTGTTGTCATGGCAGGCACCGATGTTACGTTTGCGCGTAACCTGTAGCAAGGGGACATACATCCGGGTGCTAGGGGAAGATATCGGGCAGGCGTTGGGCGTTGGCGCGCATTTGCAAGAATTGCGCCGCGTGGCGGTGGCCCATCTGTCCCTCGCGCAAGCCATCACGCTAGAGCAGTTGCGTGAGGAAAGCGAGCCAGTGTCGAAACTAGCGCCAGTCGATGCCTTACTATCGACCTTTCCAGCAGTCTATTTGCCCGGTGAATTAGCCCAGCGCTTTATGCATGGCCAACGTTTGGCCTTAGGGCGTAGCGATGATATTGCCGCTGGTCGGGTCCGGGTGTATCAGCATAGCGGGACAGACATCATATTCGGTACTACGGTCTTAGACGCCAAATTGCTAGGCACAGCGCAATTGGCTGAGTTTGGTGTGTTAGCACCAGAGCGCTTGATCTCTAATGTGGCTGGCGCTGTTGTAAAGTAATTCCACATATGTTGGCGTGGCTGATGGTAATGCCCAGCCGCGCCAATTTCCACTTTATCTCCCCCGTTTTTCTAAACGCAACGTCGTGCAACCAGCATGCCAGCTTCGCTGGTGAGACTTTTCACGTCTTTTCGCGCTTTTTCTGCATTTCCATAATTTCTCCATATTTGACCTGCATCATGGCTTCACTCTCAGGACGAGATAGCGCGCTAGCTAGCGAATACTTCCTGCGCTAGCTAGCGTATCAGATCGGGGACACCCTGCATCTACGCTGGCAGCACACCATGAATTGATCAAATTACATTACTTAAAGAGGGAAAACGATGAAAACTATGTCCACCGCAATGTCTAATGCCATCGCCATCGCATTATTTGCACTGGCTTCTACTTCTGCCTTCGCTGGTTCGGTCAATCCCACCAGTAGCGACTCGAGCAATAACACGGCGGGCGGCAGCAATGCCTTGACCAATAATGCAGGGGGCTATAGCAACACAGCATTTGCCTATGGCGCTTTGTATAAAAACACCACCGGCTATATGAATTCGGCATTTGGCCTGTATGCGCTGCTCAACAACACCACAGGCTATGGCAATACCGCAATGGGGATGCAAGCATTGCAATCGAGCACCACCGCTAGCTATAACAGCGCGTTTGGTACCTATGCTTTGTATGGCGATACGACTGGCATTTTCAACGTTGCCATGGGCCATAAATCGCAAATGAATGGCACCACAGCTAGCTATAACACCTCGGTCGGTAGCTCTAGCATGCAAGCCAATACCACAGGCAACAACAATACCGCCTTCGGTTATTCTGCTGGCACATCGAT
>JACPVY010000337.1 GCA_016197345.1 Burkholderiales bacterium | reverse complement strand
GCAGGGCGCGTTTAGTGAGATAGCAGCAGAGCGACACCAAGATATCATTGATTTGAATATCTCTGGATTGACTGCGATGTTACGTCAATTTCTGCCTGATATGTTGGCAAGAGGAAGTGGGAAAATCGTCAATGTTGCATCGATTGCCGCATTTCAACCCATCGTCGGTTTGGCTAGTTATGCGGCGAGTAAAGCCTATGTGCTCTCATTGAGCGAAGCCTTAGCCGAAGAATGTCGCGCGCAAGGGGTGACGGTGACGGCACTTTGCCCCGGTATCACCGCTACGAATATGATCGCGACGGCGGCGGATAAAAATCCAAGTTTGTCGCAAATTCCTGATTTTATGATTGGTGATGCCGCCACCGTTGCCGATGAGGCGTATGAAGCCTGCATGCAGGGTCGCGTGATTCAGGTGCCGGGCGTATTGAATTTGGCTGGTACTTTATTAGCTAGGGCAACGCCGAAATGGTTGGTGCGACGCGTGGTCGGGGTATTGGGGCGCAAGTCTATATAAGAGGGAGGGTTGCCCCACTATATAAAGGCTGTCGCGCAAGGTGCGGCCGCCTTTCGTATCGACGGACAATATGTTGTTCGTCGATGTATGGGCTGATGCCCTGCGCTTTTGATTTTTAAAATGCTTTTAGCATGTTTTTTTATTAATTCCATTGCTAAAAAGTATTTAACTTGGGGCGACAATGGTGGGCAAGGCGCCCGAACTGCGACGGCTTGCCGGCAAGTCGCCCTACATTTGTCCCTTTCGCCAAGGCCTCTTCTATATAGAGAGGGCGAATTTCTCAGCGACTGCGTTTTTCGCGATGGGTTTCGCGTGTGTCTAATACCTTACCTTGCGGATCTACCGTTTCTAGCCGAACATCAAAGCCCCATAAACGAGCGACGTGTTTTAGCACTTCGTCGGTCTGATTATTTAATGGGCGGCGTTGAAATTGGGTATGACGTAGCGTCAGCGCTCTATCGTCACGTGTATTGACTTGCCACACTTGAATATTCGGTTCGCGGTTGCCTAAATTGTATTGCTCGGCTAATTGTTGGCGTACATAGCGATAGCCTGATTCATCGTGAATAGCGGATATACACAACTTATCATTTCTATCATCATCTAGCACTGCAAAGAAATGGAAATCGCGGATCAACTTAGGCGACAGATATTGCGCGATGAAACTCTCATCTTTGAAATTGCGCATCGCAAAGTCTAGCGTTTTAATCCAGTCACTGCCTGCGATGTCGGGAAACCATTCACGATCTTCATCGGTAGGATGTTCGCAAATACGGCGAATATCCGACATCATCGCAAAACCTAGTGCATAGGGATTGATGCCACTGTAATACGGGCTATCAATCGGTGGTTGATAGACGACATTGGTATGGCTTTTTAAAAATTCCAACATGAAGCCTTGGCCAACAATACCTTCATCAAATAATTGATTCAAAATCGTGTAATGCCAAAACGTCGCCCAGCCTTCATTCATGACTTGGGTTTGCCGCTGCGGGTAAAAATACTGCGAAATTTTGCGCACGATGCGCACGGTTTCGCGTTCCCACGGCTCTAATAGCGGTGCGTATTTTTCAATGAAATACAGCAAATTTTCTTGCGGCTCGGGTGGGAAGCGCAATTCAACCTCGTCCACCTGCGCTTGTGCTTTGCGCGGCAGAGTGCGCCATAAATCATTGATTTGCGCTTGCAAATGCTCTTCGCGTTCTTTTTGTTTTTGCGTCTCTTGCGCCATCGACAATTTAGCCGGGCGCTTATAGCGATCCACGCCATAGTTTTGGAGTGCATGGCAAGAATCGAGCAGCATTTCTACTTCTTCTACGCCATAGCGCCGTTCGCAATCGGCAATATAGTTTTTTGCAAACAGCATGTAGTCGATAATTGCATCGGCGTCGGTCCAAGTGCGAAATAAATAATTGCCTTTGAAGAATGAATTATGACCGTAGGCTGCATGCGCAATCACCAAAGCCTGCATGGTCAGGCTATTTTCTTCCATTAAATAAGCAATGCAGGGATTGGAATTGATCACAATCTCATAAGCCAAGCCCATTTGCCCGCGTTTATAGCTTTTTTCGGTGGAGAGAAAATGTTTGCCAAACGACCAGTGTTGATAAGAAACCGGCATGCCGACTGAGGCATAGGCATCCATCATTTGCTCAGCCGTAATAATTTCTAGCTGATTTGGATAGGTATCGAGGCCAAAGCTTTCGGCGACCCGGCGAATTTCTTCGTGGACTTGCTCGATCAATTCAAACGTCCATTCCGATTGTTCAGGCAATGGTGCGCCGGGCGAGGTGGGGGCGGTGATTTTCTTCATTTTGGTTGCTTTTTGAAAAGTTCACGGAAGACTGGATAAATATCAGCCGGCTTTTCAATCTTTTGCATCGCAAAGTGAGGGTGGTGATCAGGGATTTGACTATATTGCTCCCACAGGTTTTGCGGCGGACCTTCGGTAATTTCTACATAAGTGAAATATTGCACTGCTGGCATGATGGTATTGACCATCAATTGGCGGCATAGCACAGAATCGTTATCCCAATTATCGCCATCGGAGGCTTGGGCGACGTAAGCATTCCATTCGCCACTTGCATAGCGTTCAGCCAAAATCTTAATTAATAGATGCAAAGCGGAAGAGACTACCGTGCCGCCCGATTCGCGCGAATGGAAAAATTCTTGTTCATCGACCTCAGCGGCGGCAGTATGGTGGCGGATGAACACGACTTCAATCTTGTCATAGGCCCGCGTTAAGAATAAATACAGCAAGATGAAAAAGCGTTTCGCCGTATCTTTCTTTTGTTCATCCATCGAGCCGGAAACGTCCATGATGCAAAACATGACGGCTTGCGTCATCGGTTTCGGTACTTTGACGCGGTTGGTATAGCGCAAATCAAAGGGATCGATGAAAGGGATCGCGAGAATACGGGTGTGTAGCGCGTGTATCTCTTTTTTCAAGTCGAGTACACGTTGATCGCTTTCCGGCACACCGTCGGCCAGCAAATCGGCTAAGGCTTGCTCGGCTTCGCGCAGGCGTCGTTTCGCTGGGCCGCCAACGGCAATCCGCCGTCCTAAAGCACCACGCAGCGAGCGCAGCACATGGATATTCGATGGCGTGCCAGACATATTGTAGCCAGCACGTTGTTGCTTGAAATCGGTGGTAGCAGCGAGCTGGGTTTTGACCAAATTCGGTAATTCCAAATCTTCAAAGAAATAATTCATGAACTCTTCACGCGAGAGTTCAAAAATAAAATCGTCTTCTGACTGCGAATCGCTATTGTCGGCTTTGCCCTTTCCTTTGCCGCCAGCGCCACCTTTCGGGCGCGCAACGCGGTCGCCTTTTAAGTACTCTTTATTGCCGGGGCTGACCGTTTCCCACACGCCGCCATGGGTATGGCCAAAGTTCGGCTCGTTCACATCTTTGGATGGAATAGATACTTTCTCACCAGATTCCATCTCTTTGATGGAGCGGCCTTTGATAGCGCGTGCAACGGCCTCCTTGATCTGCCCCTTGTAGCGCTTCAAAAAGCGCTCGCGGTTGATCGCGGACTTGTTCTTGCCTTGCAAGCGACGGTCAATGAGGTAAGTCAAAGCTACTCTCCTGTGAGGGGGCTGCCGCAAACCATGCGAGCGCCGCAGACATGATGGCCTACCCCTAGAGAGAGCACATACGCAATGCTCTCTCGCCTATCAACAAACGGGAACCTCGAAAACCTAAGCGCAGGCTAGCAGCGCATCCAATATTTTCAAACCGGTCCAGCTAGCGACAGCTTTTCGATGCTCCCACTCTGCCAGCTTGGGGTGATCAAGCTAGCAGTCGCACTCAGGAAGACTTCCTTACCCGTAAATACCAATCGCATAGCAACCGCACTTGTTTGCGCGTATAGCCTTTGTTGACCATGCGTTCGACGAAATTGTCGTGTTTCTTCGCATCGTCGGCACTCGCTTTCGCGTTGAACGAAATGACGGGTAGCAATTCTTCGGTATTAGAAAACATTTTCTTTTCAATCACCGTGCGGAACTTCTCATAGCTCGTCCAATTTGGATTTTTACCGGCGTTTTGTGCACGCGCGCGCAGGCAGAAATTGACGATTTCATTACGGAAGTCTTTTGGATTCG
>JACPVY010000180.1 GCA_016197345.1 Burkholderiales bacterium | reverse complement strand
ACCAGAAATGGAATTCGTCGCCATCCGTGAAAACATGCGGCGTAAAGAATATTTGGAAGAGTTGAAAGCATCTGGCCCGATGGGCGAGCGCTTAGCGGCGCTAATGGGCCGCCAACATCCGGGCCAAGCTTTGGGCGCGAGCATCCCAGCAGAAATCACACCGGAATTTGTTCGTTCAGAAATCGCTTGTGGTCGCGCGATTATCCCGATGAACATCAACCACCCGGAAATCGAACCGATGATCATCGGCCGCAATTTCCTCGTCAAAATCAACGCGAATATCGGCAATTCTGCTGTCACTTCCTCGATTGGTGAAGAAGTTGAAAAAATGACGTGGTCGATTCGTTGGGGTGGCGATACCGTGATGGATCTCTCCACTGGTAAGCACATCCACGAAACGCGCGAATGGATCATCCGCAATTCGCCAGTGCCAATTGGGACTGTCCCGATTTATCAAGCGCTGGAAAAAGTCAACGGCAAAGCTGAAGATTTGACGTGGGAAATTTTTAGGGACACGTTGATCGAACAATCCGAGCAAGGCGTCGATTACTTCACGATTCACGCTGGCGTCTTGCTGCGCTATGTCCCTCTGACCGCTAAGCGTTTGACCGGTATCGTTTCGCGTGGCGGTTCTATCATGGCGAAATGGTGCTTAGCGCATCACAAAGAATCGTTCTTGTACACCCACTTCGAAGAAATTTGCGAAATCATGAAGGCGTATGACGTTTCCTTCAGCTTGGGCGATGGCTTGCGCCCAGGTTCGATTTACGACGCGAACGACGAAGCGCAACTCGGCGAATTGAAAACGCTGGGCGAATTGACGCAAATCGCGTGGAAACACGACGTGCAAGTGATGATCGAAGGGCCGGGACATGTCCCTATGCACATGATCAAAGAAAACATGGATCTGCAATTAGAGCAGTGCGCCGAAGCACCGTTCTACACGTTAGGGCCTTTGACCACCGATATCGCACCGGGCTACGACCACATCACCTCCGGCATCGGCGCGGCAATGATAGGCTGGTATGGCACCGCGATGCTGTGCTATGTGACGCCGAAAGAGCATTTGGGTTTGCCGAATAAAGACGACGTCAAAGACGGCATCATCACCTACAAAATCGCCGCCCATGCAGCAGACTTGGCAAAGGGACACCCCGGCGCCCAAATTCGGGACAATGCTTTGTCGAAAGCGCGTTTTGAATTCCGCTGGGAAGATCAATTCAATCTCGGTCTCGATCCAGACAAAGCACGCGAATTCCATGACGAAACCTTGCCGAAAGATTCGGCCAAAGTCGCGCATTTCTGCTCGATGTGCGGCCCGCATTTTTGCTCGATGAAAATCACGCAAGAAGTGCGCGATTACGCGAATAATCTCGGCATCGACGAAGAAGACGCGCTCAAGAAAGGGATGGAAGTGAAAGCCATCGAATTCGTCAAAAACGGCGCGGAAATTTATCGCAAGGAGTAAGCGATGATTGAGGCAGTAGAAAAAGTCGCCTTTCAACTCAACGGCCAAGCCCACAGCTTGGCACTAGGCGCGAGCTTGCAAGACTTGATGTGCGAGCTAGAGCTTGAAAACCAAGCGCTAGCCTTGGCAGTCAACCGCCAAGTCATCCCGCGCCAGCGCTGGGCGGAATATGTGCTACAGGCGGGCGATCAGATTGATATTGTGAGGGCGATTGGCGGGGGGTGATTGCTTGTGTGGGGCAACACCCTCGCAAGGGCAGGTTCATGAATGGGCGAGGATGTAGTTAATTCAAGCGCCGTTCATGAACCAAGGTAGTGGTGGGCAGGTTGCCCACCCTACGAAAAAGCGCCGTGTAGGGTGCGCGCCTCGCGCACCAAAACCATCCCAAAAAATCAATGGGGTCAGACTCGATTGATTTGAAGGGCTGGAGCTGGGCAACTCGCTCACCCTACGAAAAACATCCAATTTCTCCCAACATTGGGAAGTGTATGAAGAGTGGAATAAAGCGATGATTGATATTTTCGGGGCCGACAACTTTAAATCGCTGGTCGATTTCGAGATGCCTTTATCCAGATTCAATGTCTTGATAGGCATGAATGGCGCTGGTAAGACGACGATTTTGCAGGCTTTGGATTTTCTCTCGCAATTAATGCATGGCAAGGTGGATGATTGGCTGGAGAATCGCAATTGGACTGCTGCGGATTTAAGTTCAAAATTGCTATCCACATCAGATATTCGTTTGACTGCGGGGATTACGGAGCTAATTGAAGAACAAAGAAGCGTTATTTCTTGGTCTGGGACGTTCAATCGTAGGGGGCTTGCTTGCATGAACGAGGTAGCTTTGGCAACGGCCCCAAACTCTAGCACGGACAAATTTTCGCCAGAATTGCAACTAATTGCATTGGGGCAGCAATATAAACTTGGCGAAGCCCCAACTCAAAAAATCACCTTCACCTACCAAGGCTCCATCCTCTCCCAATTAGTCGATAGCGAACTCACACCCGAATTACGCATCTTGCGCGACCGCCTACGCAACATCCGCTCGCTAGAGCTTTTATCCCCCCACCTAATGCGGCAAAAAGCCCGTGGTGGTGCGGATGACATCGGTTTTGGCGGCGAAAAACTCTCTTCTTTTTTATCCACCATCAAAGGTGAAGCCAAGCGCGAATTGATCGCTTTGCTGAAAGAATTCTACCCACGCATCGTCGATCTGAAAGCCTCGGCCACTAAAGGCGGCTGGAAGCGCTTAGCGATTGTCGAAGATTTCAACGGCAAGCTGATCGAAAGCGAAGCGCGGCATATGAACGATGGTTTGCTGCGCATGCTGGCGATTTTGGCGCAAAGTAAAACAGACCGCTCGCTGCTGATTTTCGATGAAATTGAAAACGGCATCAATCCCGAATTGGTTGAAAAGCTGGTGAAGCTGCTGTCGCACAGCGAGCAGCAAATGATCGTCACCACGCATAGCCCGATGATTTTGAATTATCTCGATGATGCCACCGCCCGCGAGGCAGTGAAATTTGTCTATAAAACGCCGGAAGGCTATACCCGCGTGCGGCGCTTTTTTGATATCCCACGGATAGGGCAAAAACTCGACTACATGGGCGCGGGCGAAGCTTTTGTTGACACCGATTTAGTCGCGCTGACCGAAGAATGCATCGCCTTAGATCGTGCCGAACCGCCGAAAGAACAGCATAACCTTGAAAAGCTCAAGGCAATGGCTAAGCCCAGCAGAAAGAAAGCCCCAAAATGATCCTCATTTTGAGCGGCGAAGGCCCCTGCGATTTAGGTGCTTGCTGCAATGCGCAAGGCGTGTGTCAGTTGGAGGATTATCGCCCCGGCCCGATGGCGATCTTGGTCGATGAATTGATCTCACAAAAATTAGCCTATTCTATTTTTGAAACAACGCCCAGCGCCGTTTGGTACGTCAGCGAAAAGGAATTAGCGCAACGAGCAAAGGCAAAAAGCCCACGCAAAATGACGCTAAGAGGTGCTAAAGGCCCAGAAGTGGAAACAGGATATTTCTACCTAAATGCCTTAATGTTGGCGCAATTTGCAAAAGAAAAAGAAGACGAATGCGGAGACAGATGCTCGCTAGCGGTGCTGTTTCGTGATGCGGATGGCACCAACTCTGCGAGTAGTGCGCTATGGCAAGACAAACACAAATCTATGCGCAGCGGTTTTTTACGGGCGGAATATGATCATGGCGTGGCAATGTTGCCGCAACCGAAGTCAGAAGCATGGCTGCTATGCCTAGCGCAAAAGCCAGCGCCCGCCCAGTGCGCGGAACTGGAAAAATTGCCGGGAAATGATGCGTCCCCCAACTCGGCAAAAACACAGCTAGCAAAATTTTTTGAAACATGGCCAACGGCTATTGGCTTAGTTGAATGGATCAAGCAACAAAACGACCATTTCGCGCATTTACTGCACTTGCCTAGCTATCAAGAATTTCATAAGCAATTGCATGACGCTTTAGATTTGATCTTGAGCAATGCGAAGCGGCAAATAGATTAATCAAATTTGTATACTCAACAAACACTAGGCAAGGAATAGCATGGAACAGCACACACTCGAAGACACTGGCCTCACCATCGCCGGTAAAACTTACCGCTCGCGCCTGTTAGTCGGCAGTGGTAAATACAAAGATTTGCCGCAAACTCGCGCCGCGACTGATGCTGCTGGCGCTGAGATCATCACGGTCGCCATTCGCCGCGTCAATATTGGCCAAGACAAAAACGCACCTAGCTTGCTCGATGTCTTGCCGCCTTCCGAATACACGATTTTGCCCAATACCGCTGGCTGCTATAACGCCAAAGACGCGATTTATACGCTGCAATTAGCGCGTGAATTGCTCGGCGGTCATAAGTTGGTCAAGCTAGAAGTATTGGGTGATGAAAAGACGCTTTTCCCGAATATGCCAGAAACCCTGAAAGCCGCTGAAGTGCTGGTGAAAGATGGCTGTGATGTGATGGTGT
>JACPVY010000080.1 GCA_016197345.1 Burkholderiales bacterium | reverse complement strand
ACTACAGCAATTTGGCGCGATTGCGGTGGTCGAAATGGGCCGCGTCGTCGAACGCTGGGAAGTGTTTCCAGCGCAGGCATAAATCCCTCGCAGCACATTGATCACAACACCTAGATCGCAACACATTGAAGCAGCACCGATAGGAGAACAAAATGCGTTTAACCCATTTCTTCGCCAGCGCCGCCGTGCTGCTAGCCTGCCTTGCCAATAGCGACAACAGCTACGCTAGTGGCGCTGCCAACCCCGATCAAGCGAAAGGCTTATGGCTATCCGCCGACAAAGCCGCCGTGATTGAATTTGCCCCCTGCGCCGAATTAAAAACCGGGCTATGCGGCATCATCGTCTGGGATAAAGATGCAGGCACGCCGAATGACGATTGCGGCTTGATGATCGCTAAGCTGAAAGAATGGGATGACGATGCCTGGCGCAATGGCTGGATACATGATCCGCGCAGTAAGAAAAACTACAAAGGCGTAGTCCGCGTCAAAAACGATGTACTCCACATGCGCGCCTTCATCGGCACTGAAATTTTAGGGGAAACCGAAGAAATGACGCGCGTCACCACCATCCCCGCTGGCTGTAAAGCAAAAGCCAAATAAACATTTCGCAGTACCCCCAAGCCTACAAAAATAAAACACCCCACAGGAGACTTTATGCACTTTTCGACCAAACTAGCGTTCGCTTTTTCCGCTGCCTGCGGCAGTCTGCTGTGCCAGCCCGTGCTCGCGGCTGACAACGAACCGAAAATCCAATCCTACACCCTCGATTTTGAAGCCAAGTTTTTGACAGACCGCCGTAATCGCGGCACTTCCGATACGTTTAACAAGCCCGGCGTTGAATTCACCATGACAGCGGCGCATGAATCCGGCTTTATCGGCTTGTTGCAATTAGGCTCAGTGCGCAAAGAAATTTTCCCAGATAGCAATGAAGTGCAGGTTTTAGGTGCGCTCGGCTATCGCTGGGGTAAGCCAGATGCGTGGCATTTTGGCGTTGGTATCGCGAATGAATGGTTTCCAGGCGGCAAACTCAACGGCATCCCGGGTAGCATCGATTGGAATGCGGGCGCGCCTACCAGTTTGGTCGATACGAAATTCGATACCACTTACGGCGTCTTTGAATTTGGCTATGGCATCGTCGAAGCGCGCTATCTATATGTGCTGTCGGAAGATTTGCGCGGCAATAATAGCGCCACCATTTGCGGTTCGCTCTATCTGCCTGCGGTGCTAGCGGGCGGCGATCCGACCAAAGCGATGCAATGCTATGACGGTGGCTTGAAGCACACCGGCGGCTCACAATTGCTGGACATCGATGTCAAATACAAGCTAGATGGCCAGACCAAGCTGATTGGTCATGTTGGCTATCAAAAAATGAAAAACTTTAGCGGCGGCAATATCTTCGATTACAAAGTCGTCATCGTGCATACCCGCTGGGGCTTCGATTTCGGCCTCGATCTGATTGGTGCTAGCCTCGGCAATAGCGAATATGGTGTCGCTTTTGATAGCAACGGCAATAGCAAACGCATCGACAAAACCGTGCTGGTTGGTTCGATCGGCAAGCGGTTTT
>JACPVY010000179.1 GCA_016197345.1 Burkholderiales bacterium | reverse complement strand
GGCAGCCTGCCACATCAGGAAGTTCGACAGACGCTGTTCGCCGCTGGTGCGAATGATCAGGTCGGGATCGGGAATGCCCGAGGTGTCGAGATAGGTTTCGAGCGCCTCGGCGTTGATCGTTGCCGGATCGCGCCGCCCCTCGGCCACTTCAGTGATCCGAGGCATACTTTTATCTCGCTTCATAAATCCTGCCTTACCGCTGTTCGCTTCATGTCATGTTGTCCAGCCCGAAGCCATAATCTGGCGTGCTCGGGCATCATTTTACCTCGCAGGCAACATGATGCGTGCCCCCGATTCTACTCTGGGTTGTCGCTAGCGGAAACAGTGAACAGAAAGACAATCGACGCTGGATGTAATAATAACGAATCGCTATAGCAACGAATCGTTGTGACATACCTGCATGACTAAGCTTTATTGTGCGCAAACACATCGCTTGTTTATTTGAGTGGGCAAGTAAGTTGGCAAATGTGTGCATTGGAGGCGCGCGCTCACGGCAGCAAGATATCTGTCTATGAAATTGTAGGCAACAAAAAAGGGCGTCACCGCCCTTTTCTATACTGCTGATTTCTGCACCAAGTTTTAGGCTTAGAAATACATATTGGCGAAAACGCCGCCGTGGTTACCGCTCACTTTTTGATTGGTGCCAGAGATTTTGTACTCTTCTTTCACCAAACGGAATTTCACGCCCAAGCGTGTGCTGGTGAAATATTCCGCTTCCAACACGCCGCCAGTGGCGTTGTCAAAGCTCAAGGTTGGCATTGCTGCCGCGCCGCTACCCGACATACGGATATTGGTGACATAACGCACGCCGCCGCCGACACGCCATTGGTCATTGATATGGTAGTAACCCAGCAATTCGATAGGGAAACGGGAGAAAGTCAAACCACCGTTGGATGCACCAATGCCATCGACATGGTAAGACACGCTCGATTGCACGGAAAATTGTTTATTGATGCGGTAATCGACACCACCGACTAATTGCACCAAGCCGCCAGAGCGGATGTCGGAGCTGGTGCCGTCGGTGAAGCTAACGGTAGAGAGTTTTTCTCCGCCGAAAGTCAGGCCCATGCCGGCCACGAATTTCAACGGTTTGTCTTCAGCTACTTTTGGCGCTTCTTGTGCGCTAACGTTTGCCATGAAAGCGACAGGCAATAAAAGGGGTAAAACCTTGGTTATAATTTTCATGATGTTATTTTGAGTGAATTAAAAATTGCTTGTATGAAATTCAAGCGAGCGAAATAATACACTCAAGCAACAGATGGGTCAAGTACAAACAGTGGCTATTGTTTCTTATTTGCAACAACAATGAAAACAAATACGATTCATAAATCTTTGATTTATATCAGGTATTTTTTTATTTAGGATCATTTTGTTACTATATGTATCTTATTTCCGGCAAAGTGAAACGCATTAACGCGATATTTCCTTCCGCATAAGCCCTGTCCTACAGCAAATACTATGTTGCAATTTATTACGCCCTAGCACGCATCGCATAAGCTGATGGTATGCTGCGCAACATTTCCAGCTTCGCTATTCGCCATGAGACCTCGCCTAAACCTGTTGTGTATCTCTCTACTCTTGTGCTTAAGCTCCACAAATTTCGCCTATGCCGCAATTGACTTCAATCACTTATCGGAAAGCGAGGTCGCACTTGAAGAGCAACCTGCGAAAGCAGGTAAAGCCTTCGCTGCTGGCACGATCATCAATGCGCCGATGGCGAAAGTGTGTGCAACGATTCAAGATTTCGCGCATTACCCCGAATTCATGCCCAATACGTCCAAAGTGGTCGTTGCGCCGCAAGCGGACAAAAGCGCGCTAATCGACGTCACGCTCAGCCTACCGCTAGGCAAAACCAAGAAATATCGTTTGAAAATGACGCCGCGCTC
>JACPVY010000178.1 GCA_016197345.1 Burkholderiales bacterium | reverse complement strand
GGTTAATGAAGGTGCTTTGACAACATCGTCATTTAATTTATTCCAATGTTCTGCGACTCTATTTGAGAAGAAATTGTGTCTTACAGCTACAAAATGGCAGAAGTCGTTCCTTTGTCTAGCAAGAATTTTCCAAGGAAATGTATCGAAGAACGATTTTTTCTTAGCGCTGATCGGTTTTGGTGGCGGTGCTGTTGCTGCCTCGGTGACAACAACAGGCCGTGCGACGGGCGCATCTTCTGCCAAGATAACGCGCTTCAAAATACCTACCTTATCTTCCAACGCATCAATTTTGCCCGCAATTTTCGCGTTTTCTCCTTCAATTAGCTTGCATCGGTTGGCTTCTTGCTGCAATTTTCGAACATTGGCACCACAGCTCGTGTGCATGATGGACTCGGTCGCGAGTTGGGGCGCTAGTCGCGGTGCGTTTTTGGGAAGATGGCGCGGCGGTGCGGCATGCCCGGCTAATTCAGCCTCGCTGATGGCAGTCGGTACGGCTTTGTGTTCAAGCGGGAGCGGTTTTTCACTGTCGGCGACTTTCACCGCAAACGGTGAAGGGGGAATGGCCGCTGTTTCGGATAAGTCGCCGTCAGGGTGGGTAATTTCTTTGCTAGGATTCGCCGCCTCGACGCTAGGGTGGTCTGGATCCGCTTCTAGCCAGAGCGTAACAGCGCGCACCTCATGCCCTTTGCCATCAGAAAACTCGAGATACATATTCAAATACGATTCCAGCATCGTTTGATTGGATTGCACCATGACCAGATAGCGACCGGCTTGTTGCTGCAATTGCAGGCGAACATTATTGAGTACCGGATTGCGGCGAATATTGGCGAGTCGATAGACGTCGGGTAGCGCAAGCTTGACCTGCAAATTTGCCGCTTCGTCAGGCGCTACCGCTGCCAGCTCAATTTCAGCACGTAATGGCTGGCCGATATGGGATAACACGCGAATATTGCCGACTTCGGCGGCTCTCGCATCAAGCTGAAACAGGCCGCATGCCAATAACAAATAAGCAAGTAGCAAGCGCAGCAAGCGCTGCTTGAGCAGCGGCTGTGGTAAAGGCAGGCTTAGCGCAGCGAAGTAAGGCATAGCGATCAAGGCTTTTCTGCTTAGTCTGGGATGGAATGAGTATTGCATACAAAAACTGTGCTGGGAACCGTGCAAATCCTGCCAAATCCCCCGTGTGGCACAGCGCTAGCTATCAAGGTCTTAACGTCAGTTGAAGCGGGGGACATTAGTCGAAATGTGAAAAACTCTGCGGTGCATCGGTGACGGACGTTATTTGCTACCGTCAAGACAATACCTACCGCAATAAGCACGATCAAAGAAAGTGATCTTTGCGATAACAAGCGCAGGCAGTGCTAAGCCCGCCTGCTAGAATGGCGACCAGATTGACGCAATAATTTACTTGATCATTGATGTGATGATTGAACGCATTTGAATCAACTTGTCTGAGGAATTGAATCTGCAATGGATACTTGGTCTGCATTGAAGGGCGACACTTTTCGCCAATTTGGCAAATTTAGCTGGGGGCTTGCGATCAAAGGAGCGATCACGCGGCGTACCTTTCGCGTCGTCTTCACCACCCGTTTATGCCAAGCGGCTGCCAAGTCTGGTGGGCTTGGGCGTATCTTGTTGCCGTTTTGCAAGTTAATGCACAAATGGGCAGCACACAATGCTGCAATGGATTTTGGCTGGCAAACTGAGATCGGTACAGGCTTAGCGTTGACGCATGGCTGGGGTTTGGTGGTCAACGCGGGCGCTAAAATTGGCAATAACGTCACCTTGTTTCACGGTGTGACCTTGGGACGGCGGGATCGCATCTCTAGCATGGGGGAGCGCCTCACTGAATACCCAGTGTTGGAAGATGAAGTCTGGGTAGGGCCACACGCCATCATCGTCGGCGGCGTCACGATAGGGCGGGGTAGCCGTATTGCTGGCGGTGCCTTTGTCACGGAAGACGTACCGCCGTATTCGGTTGTTTCGGGTAATCCCTCTAGCATCGTGAAAAGCCATTGCACACCCGATGTGATGAATCCGGCACCACTGGATAAGCTATAGCAGTAGCGCGCTGATATTGCTTATCCATTGCTTATCCTAGGGTTCATTGCCTTGGGTTCATTGATTTTGGCTATCTGCCAAATCGGCTGCGGCCAACAATTGATTCGCTAGACGTCGCGCCTCTTGTGTTGTCAGTTCGCGGCAACGTTCCTCATGCCATAGCCGCACCACTGCAGGTGTCTCCAGATTGCGCTCCATCGCACCTGCTAAGCGCATGATGCGCAGCGCGCCGCGCTTACGCACGTCAACCATCTCACCAAACTGAGTTAATACTGGGCCGGGCGCGCCCAGTCGCACTGCTAAGCCTGCGCTGTGAAAGGTATGCAACGGGGTATGGAAAAGCGTGGCGTGTTGGTTGGTGATCGCTTCATTGATGTGGTTCATCTCATCCTCGCGGGTTGGTTGCAGTGAATGCTTGCAGAAGAGAAAGCTGCAAATAACTGTATGAATGTACAGTATAAACAGGAATGTGCACATTTGGCGAGAATTTTTTCGATGCTTTTTTATGGATGTGGCGGCGAAAAAAACTATTTCAGCAATGCCTGTCGCATGCAACCACCGTCACCATTGCTGCATGAGTGGTGCCTTCCCTTGGCAGAAGATAAGCGTGGTCTATTGGACATCGATTTGCGCAGGCTATGTTGCATTCAAGATATTATTTTTGTTACTAGTGACGAGTGACTACCGATGCTATACTGATTTAGCAACTGGCTTGGCAACGGAATCTCATGCCAACCCTCAGAAAGTGATTGCTTTAGCGCAATCCAAAAAATGACTTTCTGCAGCGAAGACTTACATGTTAAGCCTTGCCAATATTGCCCATAAGTCAATATTTATAGGTGTCTTGCCTGCATGCATAAGTCTCCGGCCGCGTCAAATTCGCAACGCAAACGCTATGAATGGCTTGCGTTAATTGTGGCTTTTCTTTCTATTGGCGTTTTCCTTGTCTACATGCATCTGACTGAAGTTGAGCGGGTGAATGTTGCTGAGCGAGAACGTTTGCATGTGGTCACGAATTTTGTGGCAAATGATATTCAAGATAATTTGATTTCCATCAATTTG
>JACPVY010000177.1 GCA_016197345.1 Burkholderiales bacterium | reverse complement strand
GACTTACATCCGCAAAAATGGCACACGCTTGCCAGTCGTCGTCTCTGTCACCGCCCTACGTGACGCTGGTCAAAAAATCATTGGCTACCTATTAATTAGCAATGACAACACCGCACGCAAGCAAGCCAATCAAGAGCAAGCGTTGCTTGAACAACGCTGGCGCGATCAGCAGTTTTATACACGCTCGCTGATCGAATCCAATACCGACGCCCTGATTGCAACCAATCCGCGCGGCATCATTAGCGACGTCAATCGGCAAATGGAAGCCTTAACTGGCTGCACCCGGCACGAATTGATAGGCGCGCCGTTTAAAAATTTCTTCACCGATCAAGCGAGCGCCGAAAGCGCCATTAATCGCGTCTTGCACGAAGGCAAAGTGACCGACTTTGAATTGACGGCATGCGCGAAAGATGGCCGCGAAACCCTTGTTTCGTATAGCGCCACAACCTTTCATGACCGCGAACGCAAGCTACAGGGCGTATTTGCCGCCGCGCGCGACATTACCGAGCGCAAACGTTTTGAACTCACGCTAGAGCAAAACAATATCGAGCTAAAAAGCGCCAAGGCACAGGCAGAAAAAGCCAATTTAGCGAAATCAGAATTCTTATCGCGTATGAGCCATGAATTGCGCACGCCTTTAAATGCGGTGCTCGGCTTTGGCCAATTGATGGCCTCTAGTCAACCACCGCCAACAGGGCAACAAAAAGTCGCGATTGAACAAATTTTGCAAGCAGGCTGGTATTTATTGCATCTGATCAACGAAGTATTGGATCTGGCCACCATCGAAGCGGGCAAACTTAGCATGACGCAAGAACCGATGTCTTTTAGCGCGGTGCTCCAAGACTGCCAAGCGATGATCACGCTACAAGCGCAAAAGCGCTGTATTCAAATGCACTTCCCCAATTTTGATCAATTATTTTATGTTCATGCAGATCGGATTCGCGTCAAGCAGATGATGATTAATTTGCTATCGAATGCGATTAAATACAATGTCGATGGTGGTAGTGTGTGGGTCACTTGCGAAATGCGGGAAGAGCAGCAAGTCCGCGTCAGCGTGGCCGATAGCGGTCGCGGGATGACATCTAGCCAAATCGCCCACTTGTTTCAACCGTTCAATCGCTTAGGGCAAGAAGCGAGCTGCGAAGAAGGGACAGGCATTGGCCTCGTCGTCACCAAGCAATTGGTGGAATTAATGGGCGGCGAAATGGGGGTATCGAGCGAAGTGGGGGTTGGCAGCGTGTTTTGGGTCTCGCTCACCGCAGCGCAGCCCCCCTTGCATGCCGCGCCCAATGCAATGCCGGTCGCTGTTGCCTCCAGCAAGTCCAGCGCGCACGCTAGCGCGCAAACAAATGCGCAGGTGGCACGGGAACACATACCCGCACCACCGCATCGTGTTTTGTATGTGGAAGACAATGCCGCCAATTTAGCCTTGGTTGAGCAATTACTTGCGCGTCGCGACGACTTAATACTGCATACTGCAAGTAATAGCAACAACGGTTTGCGACTTGCGCGCAATTTGCAGCCCGATTTGATTGTGATGGATATGAATTTGCCCGGAATTAGCGGTTTGGCTGCACTGACTTTGCTGCGTGATGATCCGGCAACGGCCCATATTCCAGTGCTAGCGCTGTCCGCCAATGCCTTAGCACATGATATTGAAAAGGGCTTGCGTGCAGGTTTTTTTCGCTATCTGACCAAACCAATCCGAGTCGATGAATTTATGTTGGCATTAGAACAAACTTTGGAACACATCAAGCACGGCAACATGGCTGCAACAGCTGCAAAAAATCAGCCGATAACCCATCGCCATTCCCCATTAGGAGCGCATACAGATGCCTGATGTCACTCAAATTTTTGCGGCCCGTATTTTGATTGTGGACGACAAAGAAAGCAATATTCTGTTGCTGGAAACCATGCTGCGCAATGCTGGCTATCAACACATCACCGCCTGCATGCAGCCGCGCTTAGTCTGCGCCTTGCATGAAGAGCAGCGCTTTGATTTGATTTTGCTCGATCTGCAAATGCCTGAAATGGATGGTTTTGAGGTGATGCAGGGTTTGCAATTGCTCGAACCAGAAAGCTATTTGCCAGTATTGGTAATTACTGCCCAACCAGGTCACAAATTGCGTGCCTTGCAAGCGGGGGCAAAAGATTTCATTAGCAAGCCATTTGATTTGATTGAAGTGCAAACCCGCATTCACAATATGCTTGAGGTACGTTTGCTCTATCAAAAAGTCAATGGCTACGCGAAAGAGTTGGAACAAACGGTGCTAGAGCGCACTGCGCAATTGCGTGCCAGTGAAGCGCGCTTTAAAAGCTTTACCGAGCTATCGTCTGATTGGTATTGGGAGCAAGACGCGCAGGGCAAATTTACTGAAATTTCTGGCCCGGTGTTAGAAATGCTCGGTATGACGAGCACGGCCATCCCGACCAATGTCGGCCAAACTGAGCAGCAAATGCCGCTCCCCGATAGCACGCCACTGGCGGGCTGGAACGATGCCGAATGTGAGCAATTGCACGCTAATATCGCCGCTCGTAAGCCATTTTTGGATTTGGTGTATCGCCGCAATCTCAGCGACGGTAGCACCCAATACCTGCAAGTGAGTGGCGAACCGATGTTTGATCAGTCCAGCCGTTTCATCGGTTACCGCGGGGTCGGTGCGGAATTGCGCGATAGGCGTCGCCCAGATCAAGAACAAATCAATTTTCGCGCCGCCGTCGGCTTGTTGTCGCAAGCAATTATTTTGCTCGATCCTCTTAGCATGCACGTCTTAGACGCAAATGAAACGCTGTGCCGCATAACAGGCTATAGTCGTGCTGAATTATTTGCCTTGACACCTAGCGCCTTGAATTTGGGTAGCCTTGAGCAATTGCAATTTTGCATGGCGCAACTACGGCAAGGAAAAGCAGTCGCGCCGATACAAATCCAACTCCACACAAAAAGAAATGAACGCCTCATTTTGCAACTCGAATGGCGCATGCTCGTGATGCCACAACCGATTGCGGTCGCCATCTTGCAACCCGAACCCTCTTTAGCGTGGGAAACAGCATGTCTGACCTAAACCATAGCGGCGATGCAAGCAGCGCCTCGGCTGCAAATCACCCGCCTGCGGCGAATGGACCAAAGGCAAAGGATGAGCAAGACTGTGCGCAGTTACAGCAACGTGTCGCCGACTTACTGCAAGAAGTGCAAGAGCTGCGCCTTGCACGTCAACCTGCACTGGAAGATTTAGTACGACAATTGCGCGAAGCGAACCAGCATTTAGTGATCGCGACGCTTGGGGCGCAAGATCAGCTATCGAATGCAGAGCTTGCGAAACAAAGGCAAGAACAATTTCTAGCCATGCTAGCGCATGAACTGCGAAATCCCTTAGCGCCGATTGCACTGGCGACGCAATTACTCGGCAAATTAGTCGAAAGCCATCCGCAATTGCCCCGCTTGCATGGCATTTTTCATCGACAAGCCAGTCACTTAACGCATTTGGTGGATGATTTGCTCGATGCCTCGCGCATTAGCAGCGGCAAAATCGCCTTGCAAAAATGTCCGCTACTGTTGACGGACATCATTGACAGTGCGCTAGAAACCAGCATGCCGAGTATTGAGCGCCGTTTCCAACATTTCGAGATGAACTTGCCGCACGAACCGATCTGGCTCGACGGTGACAGTCATCGCCTTGCGCAAGTCTTTGCCAATTTGTTGATTAATGCGTCCAAATTTTCGCCGGAATATGAATACATCAAATTATTAGCCTACCGGCAGGCTGACGCGATTGCGATTTCGGTGCAAGACCATGGCATTGGTATCGCGCCAGCTATGCAAAGCCGCATTTTCGAGCTATTTACGCAAGGCTTTACTACCGCCGAACATTCGCAAGGAGGCTTAGGCATTGGTCTGTCCCTTGTGCGGAGCATTGTCGAATTGCATCACGGTAGCGTGAGCGTGAATAGTGCTGGCCTTGGCCTAGGCAGCATATTTACCGTCTGCCTCCCTATCTGCGCAGCGCCGCACGCCATCGTAAACACGCCTATCGATGTGCCAGAAAAAGCCACAGAACCGAAGAAACAACTCAAACAAGCCTTCAAAATTCTGTTGATTGAAGATAATCACGATACAAATGACACGCTAGGCGAGTTGTTGCAACAAGAAGGGCATATAATTGCGTGCGCCGGGGATGGTCAAAGCGGCCTCGACTTAGCTCAGCATCAAGCATTTGATGTCGTCGTCTGCGATATTGGCTTACCTGACATCAGTGGTTTTGCTGTTGCCAAACAATTGCGTATGCGGGAGCACCCAGCTTGTCTCATTGCACTCACGGGTTACAACCAGCTCCAAGCGCGTGCGCTGCAAGCAGGATTTGATCATTATTTGATGAAACCAGTAACGACTGAAAAGTTGCTACGTCTGATTTTGTCCTGTCGTCCTCACGTAGAAAAGTAAGATCAATAAGATCATCTTTATGGATACCTCGCCCCTGCAACGCCAGCAAATCGTCCGCCATGCCGTGTTGCAAGAGCCGACTGACGTCCTTAGCACTACGCTACATTTGTGGCAATGCTTAGCGCAAGAATTGAGCGCCATTATTGGGCAAGCCGGATTTCAATCCATGTATTTCCGCAGTCTCCACTTAAGCTCCAGCCGTTATCATTTTTTGCCGTCACAGACTGCGAATGCTACCGCTGAGATGCTCGCGCCAAATGCGGCAATGAATCAAGCAACAAGTGTGGCGGCGGGCGCTACACTAGGCGCCCATATCAACCCGCCAAGCGCATCGGCAGAGCCATTTGCACCTTTGCTAGCCTGCCTTGCCGCGCAATCTGCTGAAGAAGCGGGACGGGCTAGCATCGACTTGCTCTGCACATTTATCGACATACTGGCCGTACTCATCGGCGAACATTTGACAAGCACAATCTTGCGTTCAGCTTGGGGCGATCGCGCACTGGATGCAAAGGAACATCATGAATAACAAAGTCACTATTCGTCGCCTGCCTACGGGTGTCCCGGGCCTCGATGAATTACTCGGCGGCGGCTTGCCGGAATTTTCTTTTAACCTGCTCGCAGGTACGCCGGGCAGTGGTAAAACCACGATGGCGCATCAAATCATGTTTTCATTGGCTAACCCGGATAGGCGCGCTTTGTTTTTTACCGTGCTAGGCGAATCACCATTGAAGATGCTGCGCTATCAGCAGCAATTTCCTTTTTTTGACATCGATAAGCTGAATCAATCGGTGAAATTCGTCAATCTCGCCGCCGATTTACTCGATGGTAATTTTGACCGCGTGTTAGCGCGCATCAATGAAGAAGTGCAGCATTTCACTCCTAG
>JACPVY010000176.1 GCA_016197345.1 Burkholderiales bacterium | reverse complement strand
GCTGTAGCGCTTGCAGTAATTGCTTGCCGTTTTGAAAATCGCCACGCCAGAGCAGGCCAACACCTTCGCAGGCGAGGCGAAAAGCGACATCTGCGCTGGTACTATCATCGACTAACACGATGCGGCTCGGGGCTTTGCTTTGATTGAGCGCGTGCCACAGGGCGCTATGCTGGGCATCTCCTTCTTGCCAAGTGAGATGGGTGACAGGCGCGGGGCTTACTTGCATGGTGTTCTTTCTGTGTGCTGGCGTCGCCAGCGGGGCATGGAATAAATTGAAAATGGCTTAAAACGATTCTTCTGGCAATAAATAACGCCATTCGCCGACGGGCAAATCACCGAGTTTGACTTTGCCGATGCGCACCCGCTTCAAGCCGAGGACTTTCAAACCAACCGCTTCGCACATACGGCGAATCTGGCGTTTTTTACCTTCGCGCAAAATAAAGCGCAATTGATCTTCGTTTTGCCATTCAACCACCGCTGGCAGCAGCGCCTTGCCATCCATCGTCAAGCCGTGGCGCAATAGCTTCAAGCTCGCTTCTGGCAAACGTCCATCCTTGTTATCACCCTTAGTGTATTTGACGCGCACTAAATATTCTTTTTCGACATCGGTATCTTCACCGATCAACTGCTTCGCGACGCGACCATCTTGCGTCAGCACCAATAGCCCCACCGAATCAATATCGAGGCGGCCAGCGGGCACTAAGCTACGCGTTTGCTTAGGATGAAAGACTTCTTGCGCTTTGCATTCTTTCCAACGCGTTTCGGCCTGCACTAACACCACCGCCGGTTTATAGCCATCTTCGGCCTGACCGCTGACATAGCCCATCGGTTTATTGATCAACACCGTTACGCGCTTGGATTGCTCCGCCGCCGCTTGGCGCTCAACCGTAATACGCTGATTTGGCAGGACCTTGCTCCCAAGCTCAGAAATAATCTTGCCATCGACACGCACCCAACCACGCTCTATCCACTCATCCGCTTCCCGCCGCGAGCACAAGCCCAGTTCGGACATGCGTTTCGAGAGGCGTACAGGTTGATTCGGATCAGTTGAAATACTCGGGCCACGCGCCGGGGCGGAGGGGCGAGCAGATGGATGGCTAGAGGTGCGCTCGCTAGGAGTCGGCGGTTTGGCGCGGGTGAAGCGGGGTTGGTTCATAGTGCAGGGTCACAAAATAGGATAGTGCGCATTATATGCTGGCTTGAGGGGGAAAGCGGGGTGGGGTGCAACAAATGTAGTGCTGATCTCTGCGCAAGTCTGCAAGTTTCCTCTATTCGTCTTGACTATATGAGGTGGTCACAAATGGGCTAGGGTGGGATGCATGCAGCCCGTCGATAGAAGCAATTTACTGTGCAAAGAGCAAGATTTACTGCCGTGGGCAAGCGAGTTGCCCACCCTGCGAAATCGCTTGCATGTCCGGGGGCTATTCTACGGGCTATGTTGTTGGCTACCCAGCGCTAGAGCGAAAACTGCTAGCACTACACCCGCAACGCCTCCAACAACTCCGTCTCAAACTGAATCTGATTCCGACTATTATTGAGCACCACGCCATCAATCAAAAACACGTCTTCCACCCGTTCCCCAAGCGTCATCACTTTTGCCGTATGCAAATTGACTTTGTACTTGGTCATCACATTCGCGATCGAATACAGCAAGCCGTTTCTGTCATTGGCGGAAATCGATAGCAAATAATATTGGCCGCGTTCATCGGGCCGCAAATCAATCGTTGGTGTGATGGGGAAATTGCGCGATAAGCGCGAAAGCCGACCTTTATTCGGCGGCGAGAGCGGCGCTTCGGATTTGATCAGCGTCGTCAATTCGTGTTCGATTAAGCTGATGATGTCGCGGTAGCTATTAGCGAAGGTTTGTTCTGTCACCAAGAACGTATCAAGCGCATAGCCATGACGCGTGGTGTGGATTTTAGCGTCTAAAATGCTGAAATTTTTGCGGTCGAAATAGCTGCAAATACGGGCAAATACATCGCGTTCGTCTTGCGCATAGACCGTGATTTGCAAGCCTTCGCCGATGGGCGCTAAGCGGCATTTGACTATCGGCGTTGGGCTATCGAGTTTGTCGTACAGCGCTCGCGTTTGCCAAGCGATGTCGGACGCGTCATGGCGCAGAAAGTAAGAGATATCGAGTTGCTTCCATAGCGCGACGTGGGCGTCATTTGGCAAGCCATACAGCCGCAGGGTTTTTAGCGCTTCGTCTTGGCGGTTTTTCAATTCGCGATCCGCTGATGGCGCTTCGCCACCCAATACCCGTAGCGTGATGCGATATAGGTCTTCCAGCAATTTGCCTTTCCATGCATTCCACACTTTGGGGCTAGTACCGCGAATATCGGCCACGGTCAACAAATACAGCGCCGTCAAATGGCGTTCGTCGCGCACCAGACGCGCAAAGCTTTGAATCACATCGGGATCAGACAAATCTTGCTTTTGCGCCACTTGCGACATCGTTAAATGGTGCTCGACTAAAAACACCACGAGTTCAGTGTCTTCTTCGGATAAACCATGATCAACGCAGAATTGACGCGCATCTTCCATTCCCAGCTTGGAATGGTCGCCACCACGGCCTTTCGCGATATCGTGAAATAGCGCGGCGATATAAATCAGCCACGCATTGGGGAAATTGGCCATCAACTGGCTACAAAACGGGTATTCGTGCGCATGTTCGCTCATCGTGAAGCGGCGCACATTGCGCACTACCATCAAAATGTGCTGATCCACCGTATAGACGTGGAATAAATCATGCTGCATTTGGCCGACGATGCGGCGGAAATTCGGCAAATAGCGGCCCAAAATCGAAAACTGGTTCATGCGCCGTAGTGCGTGCGTGATGCCGCGCGGGGCTTGAATGATTTGCAAGAAGAGGGCGCGATTAGCCGGGTCTTGCCGGAATTCGTTTTGCAGCATGATCGCATTTAATTGCGTTACCACTTTCGCCGCCCAATAATAGCGTTGCATCAAATATTCACTGGCGCGTCGTACGCTTTTGCCTTCTTCGGTGGTTTGAAAACCGAGGCTCAGCGCGATAGGGGTTTGCACGTCAAACACTAAGCGGTCTTCGCGTCGGCCACAATGGATGTGCAAACGGACGCGAATATCTTTAAACGCGCGCTCTTTTTCCATCAACTGCCGTGCTTCTGTCAAGGTAATCAAGCCGCGCTGCGCTAATTCACGCCAAGAACTGCCCAAGCCCGCCGCTTTTGCCACCCACAAAATCACTTGCAAATCACGCAAGCCACCGGGGCTTTCTTTGCAATTGGGTTCGAGCGAGTAGGGCGTGTCTTCGTATTTGACATGGCGCTGACGCATTTCCAGCATCTTCGCTTGATAAAAGGCCTGTGGATTGAGTGCGGCGTAATAGCGCTCCTGCATCTGCTGAAACAAGCCTTGATTGCCCCACACTAGGCGCGCCTCTAACAGACTGGTTTGCACCGTAATATCGGCTTCGGCTTCGCTAATGCATTCGTCCACTGTGCGTATGCTATGGCCGATTTCCAAGCCCAAATCCCAAAACATCTGCACCATTTGTTCCAACTGACCGCGTAGCGGGTCGCTGGTCGCATCAAGAGTCGTCATGCTGATTTGTTGGTGATGAAGTCAGGTGGTGGTGGGCTGCCTGCGGAGACCGTCAGCACTTCATAGCCAGTTGCGGTCACGAGGACGGTGTGCTCCCACTGTGCCGAAAGTTTGCGGTCACGGGTTTTGATAGTCCAACCATCGGGCATTTCTTTGATTTCGCGGCGGCCAGCATTAATCATCGGCTCGACCGTGAAAATCATGCCTTCTTTCAACTCGGTCAAGGTGCCGGGACGACCATAGTGCAGCACTTGCGGGTCTTCATGGAAGACTTTGCCGATGCCATGGCCGCAAAATTCGCGTACCACGCTATAGCCTGCTTTTTCGGCATGTTGTTGGATCACAAAGCCGATATCGCCTAAGTGCGCGCCCGGTTTGATTTGATCGATGCCCAACCACATGCATTCATAGGTGATGTCATTCAAGCGCTTGGCGAAGGGTTTCGGGGTGCCGATGCAAAACATGCGGCTGGTATCACCATGGTAGCCATCTTTGATGACAGTGATATCGAGATTGACGACATCTTCATTTTTCAACACTTTGTCGCCCGGAATACCGTGGCAAATCACATCGTTGACAGAAGTGCAAATAGCTTTGGGATATGGGGTATAGCCCGGTGGGCAGTAATTCAGTGGTGCAGGGATCGTGCCTTGTACATTGACCATGTATTCATGGCAGAGGCGATCGAGTTCGCCAGTGGTGACGCCAGCGACGACGAAAGGCGTGATGTAATCGAGTACTTCAGAAGCGAGACGTCCGGCGATGCGCATGCCAGCGATATCGGTGGCGTCTTTAATAACAATAGACATAGATGTGTGCAGTCAAAATTTGATCGTAGGCAAGCGAGTGTCCCACAAGGCTAGGGGCGAAGCTTGGAAGAAGCTGCAATTATATGCGAGCAACACAGAAGATTCCATGCTGGGCGCAAAGTGGCAAAACTTTGCCTAGTGTTTGCCCCTTTTTTTGGCGCATTTTTGTGCGGTTTTGGTGGTTGGTGGCATTGCATGCCATTACCAGCTATAGATGCCTCGTTGCATCCATCCGGTCATGCAGGATGCGCGTGATGGCGATGCCATATGAGGTAAGGCGAAAGTAAATCATATGTCGCCCTATGCTACGGCGGCGATAGCCAGCGCGAATATGATCGCAGCTTTGTGCCGACTTAGGCATGTGCGCCAGTTCTGCAAAAGTCGCCACGATGGCATCAAAATAGTGAGTGGCTTGTTCTATTCCCCACTGTTGCTGGGTATAACTCCAGATCGCTTCAAGGTCGCGCTCGGCAGCAGGTGTAAGGCGGTATTCAGCCATGTTCCGCTTAAAAATCAACAGTGAGAAGAAAATCACACTATCGGTGCATTATCGTGCATCTCTATGCGGATTGCCAGCATCGAAACCGAGCGGTAAGTGCAATTGCACTGCAAGGCATTCGTAAACATCTTGAATTGGTGCTCGGCTATGTTGCCTTCGTTTCAATAAATTTCCCTGATCTTTCATGTGCCCGTCGCCTGATGCGACCTTGGCTTCACAAGGCGGATGCAGTCGCCATGCCTAGGAATTATTGTGCGTGTTAATGCGGCCAATCGTCGGATTGTATTTGTTTCATTTGCTGGAATAATTTATTGCCTTTATAGGCGATTGTGCACAAAAACATATGCATATAAGATTCTCCCATCGCAACACAAACAACGCAAAGCAAACCAGCCTAGCGTAGCGGACATAGGCGAATAAGCAAATTGGCAGGTGTCCCAATTAACTCAATAACACATATCTAGGAGCTGAACATGCAAGAACTGAATTTGAACGAAATCGCCCAAATCGTTGGTGGTCTTTTCCACGTTGTATTGGATAGTAGTTACACCGTAGCGCGTGATATCAAGCCAGAGAATTAATGTGTAAATGATAACGCTGCTGCCAGTTGCCCAAAGCGGGCGGCTGGCAAAGGCGTTGAAATGACCGCGAAAATTTTTTAGTACAAGGAAAAATCATGTTTGAAATCAACGAATTGGAAGTGCAATTGGTCGCTGGTGGGATTATCGCGTCGGCTTGGATAGATGGCGATTATTGGGTGCGTTATGACGACGGCAAAGTACAGCGCTTTGAAAGCGATGGCAACGTGCGCTTCTAAACTAAGCAACTCGCTGAAACCCACCTTAACGCAAATGTAAAGGAATGAATATGTTGGAATTGAATTTGGCAGAAATGCACGCAGTTCACGGCGCAATCATCGCCGCCGCTTGGAACGATGGCGATTATTTTGTGCGCTACAACGATGGTAGCGTGCAGCAATTTGGCGCTAACGATAGCGTGACGTTTTTTAAATAAACTTGTCAGCGATCAATGCAATGCAAAAACAAAACCCGCCAATCGGCGGGTTTTGTCCTTCCAACCTGAAACTAAGCCAATGCTATAGCACCTCACTCGCGTGATCGGCCAAGCGTGAGCGTTCGCCGCGGGCTAGCGTCACGTGCCCGCTATGCTCCCAGCCTTTGAATCTATCGACCACATAGGTCAAGCCGCTCGAACCTTCGGTCAAGTACGGCGTGTCGATCTGGGCGATATTGCCTAGGCATAAAATCTTGGTGCCGGGGCCGGCGCGGGTGACTAAGGTTTTGATTTGCTTAGGCGTCAAGTTTTGCGCTTCGTCGATGATCAAAAACTTGTTCACAAAAGTGCGGCCGCGCATGAAGTTGAGCGATTTGATTTTGATTTTGGAGCGTATCAAATCTTGCGTTGCGGCGCGGCCCCAATCGCCAGAGTCGCTATCGGATTTATTCAGCACCTCTAAGTTGTCATCAAATGCGCCCATCCATGGCGACATTTTCTCTTCTTCCGTTCCCGGTAAAAAGCCGATGTCTTCACCAACTGGCACAGTGACGCGGGTGACGATGATTTCGTTGTACAGCTTGTTTTCCAGCACTTGCGACAGCCCCGCCGCTAAGGCTAGCAGGGTTTTACCGGTACCTGCTTGACCTAGCAAGCTGACGAAATCGCATTCTGGGTTCATCAACAAATTGAGCGCAAAATTTTGTTCGCGGTTGCGCGCAGTCACGCCCCACACGCTATTTTTGCTGTGGCCAAAGTCGCGTAGCGTTTGCATCACGGCGGTTTTGCCATTCAATTGTTTGACTTGCGCATACAGCGGCGCTTCGCCATTTTTCGGCTCTAAATAGACGAATTGGTTGACCAAGAAACTCGGCACTAGCGGGCCAGTGAGGCGATAAAAAGTGGAGTTGACGCCATTTTTGTTCTCACTCCACGATTCAATGCCCTTGCTATGTTTGTTCCAGAAATCGTCAGGCAATTGCACGATGCCGGAATAGAGCAAATCGGTGTCTTCCAACACATGGTCGTTGAAGTAATCTTCCGCTGGCAAACCGAGTGCGCGTGCTTTGATGCGCATATTGATGTCTTTTGACACCAACACAATGGCGCGGCCAGGGAAATCGCTTTCTAGCGCCCGTACCACGCTCAAAATCTGATTATCCGCCTTGCCCGCAGGCAGCCCTAGCGGCAGGGCGTCGATTTTGAGTTTGGTTTGGAAAAATAAGCGACCTTTAGCGTCTTTATTACCCAATTTTGACAGGTTAATGCCTTGCTCGATTGCATCGTCATTGGTGCCGCTGATTAAGGCATCCAAAGTGCGCGAGACTTGGCGCGCATTGCGGGCTACTTCCGACATCCCTTTTTTATGATCATCCAACTCTTCTAGCGTGATCATAGGCAGATAGACATCGTGCTCTTCAAAACGGAACAGCGATGTCGGATCGTGCATCAAGACATTGGTATCAAGCACAAATAGCTTGCTTGCACCCAATTTGTCGGCAGCGCGGCTGCTAGCCGATTTTGGTTTGCTTTCCACCACTTTAGCGCTGCTTGCTTTTGCACTGACAGGGGCGAGCGCTGGTGCGCTGACTGGGGGCGCTTTCGCGGTGGCGGCTGTTTTTGCCTGCGCCGCTTTGGCTGTTCCTGCATTGCTGGCGTTGTCGGCTTCTTTCGGTGCGGCCTTCAACAAGCTAGCGACCTTGGCGCCTTTGGCGTTGTTAGCGGTTGGAGCTGGTGCAGGTGCGGCTTTTTTCGTACTTGTTTTGGCTGGGGCGGCTGTTGGTGCTGCTTTGCTGGCTTTACCTGCAGCGGCCGTATTAGTCGCTTTGGCACTTGGTTTAGCGGACGATTTTGCGGCAGCTTGCGCAGTATTTTTGCCAGCAGCGGCGGCGTTTGCCGTGTTAGCTTGCTCGCCTTTCACTTTGCTTGTGCCGTATTCTGTGGGTGCCAGCATGCTAGCTGGCTTGGTAGGCATCTTTGGCAAGGGCATAAAAACCTCTATCGGAAAAGATTAACAATATTGCGGCTGGACCTTGCGAATTGATTGAGACGCTATAACTGCATGCAAATACATGCGAATGTTTGTTAATGGTTGGTAACTAAATTGCTAAATAAGTTGCTAAATAAGTTGGTGAATAAGTTTGTAAAAAAGCGTGCCGCCTGACTGTTGGCTAGGCACTGATAAATTTAAGCACTTCTTCAACATGGCCTGGAACTTTCAGGCCGCGCCATTCTTTGATGATCTTGCCATCGCGCAGGATGAAGGTGCTGCGTTCTATCCCGCGCACTTCTTTGCCATACATTTTCTTCAGTTTCATCACGCCAAATAGCGCACACACGGCTTCATCCGGGTCAGAAATCAAATCAAACGGGAGCGCTAGCTTGGCTTTGAAGTTCTCGTGTGAACGTAAGCTATCGCGCGAGAGGCCAAAGACCAGCGCATTGTGTTGCAAAAACTGGGCATGATGGTCGCGAAAGCCTAGGCTTTCGGTGGTGCAGCCGGGTGTGTTGTCTTTCGGGTAAAAATAGAGAACAATGGTTTTCCCGGCATAATCCGCGACGCGGAAGGTTTGGTTGCCCGTCATGCTGGCGGTAAAGTCAGGCAAGATAGGCGTACTTGGACTGTCAGCCACTGCAAGTCTCCTGAAAGAGCTGGTGTAAGCCGCCCTAGGCTAGGTCGATACGGACAGCGCAATGGCGGCATTTGCGCTATAGCCTAAGCGTTAAGCTATGCCCGCTCAGATTGTAACGGGTTTAATGGATATTTCTTATTGAATGCGCCGAAAAATTGTACGAGAAGCCGCAATTTGCCGCCAATTATGCCGGACTGATATAAATCCTGCATCGCCACCAATTGAGACCCTTGTTGCTGCCAGCCTGCAAGCAATTGCTCAAACACCGGTGCTAGCTTTTGACCTTCTAGCTCGGCATGCAGGGTGTACACATGGTGCTGATATTGACCGCTATTGGCGCTCGTCAATTGCAATAAGTGCTCGGCAATATTGCTCAGCGTAATTTCTTTGCCATTGATGGTGCGCCCTAGCAATTCGTCTAGCGTTGGCAAGGTGGTTGGCATTTGCACGCATTGCAGCTTTTTGCCATGAGCGATCAGCCTATGATTGCCAGTGTGGGCTTGTTGCAAGTGTCCATCTTCGCGTAAAGCTTGGCGGCCATCGGATGCATATTGCATGCCAAAGGCATCTAATTGTGCAAAAGCATGTGGATTCATTTGCCAGCCCGCCGCGCCATGCGTCGCGGGGACATGCCCGAAAATTTCCGTGAAACGCTGCTGGGATTTTTGTAGCGCGGCTTGCGTCCAAGCCGCATCGCGCTGGCGCACATTGTCTTGCCACACCACATGATCCCAAGTATGGATACCGCACTCAAAACCCGCCTTGGCGACGGCTTGCATTTCGACCTTGCACGTTTTGCCGATATCTGGCCCCGGCAATAGCGTGCCATACATCAAGGTTTTGAAACCGTAATGCTCGACTACTGAAGTGCGCGAAACTTTGCTAAAAAAACCGGGACGCAAGGCGCGACGTAACGCCCAACCAGTGTGATCGGGGCCGAGCGAAAATAAAAAAGTCGCGCCCGCTTGGTATTTCTGCAGGATGCGCACCAGATTGGGGACACCTTCGCGCGTGCCGCGATAGGTGTCAACGTCGATCTTCAGAACGAGTAGCGGCATGGTGCGTGTTATTTCGCCGAAGGTTTAGCCAAAGGTTTAGCCAACTGCGCCGCGTGGTCGTCAAAAATATGGCGTAGCGCTTGTTGCATCGTAATCGTTGGCTGCCATTGCAATTCTTCGCAGGTATTGGTGATTTTAGGCACGCGATTTTTGACGTCTTGATAGCCCGCGCCATAGTATTGATTTGCGCTGGTATCTTCGACTTTC
>JACPVY010000175.1 GCA_016197345.1 Burkholderiales bacterium | reverse complement strand
TTCGGTGGCACGCGAGACTTGACCGCTATGCAGATAATCATCCAGCACCCGCAAGCGGTCGATGATGCGCGCTAAGCGATTGGTCAGCACCACTAAGCTGGTGCCGACACCTGTCAACAGAAATACGGGGGCAATTGCCAATTGGATGATGTGGCTGATATCGCCTAATGGCAAATTCATAGGGACATGTTATTTAAAGCGACCAGTCAGGCGGAATTGTTCGGTAGCGGCAACCAGATGATTGCGTATCCCTTTTTCCATCGCGGCATGACCCGCATCTTCGACATAATTGAGGGAAGAACCGGGCCACGCTTGATGTAAGCGCCAAGCGGCAATCGGCGGGCAAATTACATCATAGCGGCCATGTACGATGAAGGCCGGCAGATGGGCGATTTTGGACATCTCGTTGATCAATTGATCGTCAGTAAAGAAGCCGAGATTGAGCATGTAATGCGCTTCCAAACGGCCAACACCCACGCAGAGCGCATCGTCATTCTCGCTAGCAGGCTGCGGCAGCAAAAAGACACGCTCATCTTCATAGCGCGTCCAAGCACGAGCAGCGGGCAAATAGCGCGCCTTATCATCAGACAACAAGCGCTTAGCATAGGCCGCCAACAAATCGCCGCGTTCTTCTGGCGGAATGAGGGCGATGAATTGATCATGAACTTCAGGATGGAATTGGCGTGCGCCTTCCATAAACCATGCGATTTCTGGCGCAGTACACAAGAAAATGCCGCGCAATACAAAACCGAGGCAACGCGCTGGATGCGCTTGGCCATACGCCAGCGCGAGAGTCGAACCCCACGAGCCGCCGAAGACTAACCATTGCTCGATGCCGAGTAATACGCGCAATTGTTCGATATCTTGGATCAACAATTGCGTCGTATTGGCGCGATATTCACCGAGCGGCGTCGAGCGTCCCGCACCACGTTGATCGAATAACACGATGCGGTAATGTGCGGGATCAAAAAAACGTCGATGCGCGGGCGAACAACCTGCGCCGGGACCGCCGTGCAAGAACAGCACAGGCTGACCATCTGGATTGCCGCATTCTTCCCAGTAAATCTGATGCCCACTATCGACTTCCATCATGCCGTGACGGAAGGGTTCAATGGGGGGGAATAGATTGAATTCGTTCATAACACGCTCAATTCTCAAAAAGGTAGGATGTCAGGCGCTGGTGGGGCTGCGTTTGACAAAAAACAAGGCGGCGCCGACGCCCATCAAAATCGCGCCAAATACTTTGTTTTGCAAACGCAGGGCTTTCGCGTCGCGTAATAGATTTTGCAAGCTAGCGGCAGTAAAGGCATAGGTGTGCATCACAATCAAATCAATCGATACCATCGTCACCGCTAAGATCACCAATTGCGGCAACAACGGCGCTTGATTCGTAATGAACGAAGGCAGCACCGCCACCATGAAGACGATGCCTTTGGGGTTCGTAGCATTGGTCAAAAAACCAATCAAGACGCGCCGCCCAAATGAAGGGACAGGCCCGCTTTCTGCATTCGCTTGAGGCCCACTGCTAGGGGCGCTACGCCATTGCGAAAAACCAAGGAAGATCAAATACAAGGCACCGACAATTTTGACGATATTAAAAGCCAATTCCGAAGCCACTAATAAAGAACCGACACCTGCGCCAGCAATCACCATCACCATCAGCAAGCCCAATTGCAAGCCTAAAATCGTACCGCTGGCTTTGCGTAAGCCATAGCTCAGGCCATGCGACATCGATAACACTGCGCCTGAACCGGGAGAAATCGCGATCAAACATGCGGCGATAAAAAAACTAAACCAAGTTGCAAAACTCATGCTTGCCTCTGCTGAAAAAACTGCAATTACAAAGTTTGGAAGACGCCGGCACTACGATTTTTTTGTACATTATTCCACGGGAAAATTTGGCCATTCATCGCCACATAGACGCCAGCAGGCAGGGTTTGGGCAACACCCACCGCTTGGCCCAAATTAAACAAGGCGTCGGAATTGGCGATTTCGTAGGGGATCATGGCACCAGTCAACACAATAGTGTGCGGTAAATTCGCCGCGCCGAGCACTTCGCCTGTTTCACGCATGGTGTCTGTGCCATGGATGATGACAATTGCTTTTTCGCTAGAGGCTTGGCACGACGCTAACACGCGCTGGCGATCAGCATCTTGCATGTCGAGCGAATCAAGCAAAGGCAATACTTCGAGGGCATGCGGCAAAGTCAAGCGGCAACGCGCTAACACGGCTGGCAAATGGCTTTCAGCAAAACCAAGCTTGCCTTGCAATTCATCATAATGTTTATCGAAGGTGCCGCCAGTGGCGATAATGCGAAGACTCATGACTACTCCATCCTTGTGATCAAATTCGAGGGGGAGCAGCAGCCGGGTGCTGCTCAATATTCGGGTTAAGACTCATGCAGATGCTAGACATGCCGCGCACTCAACGCGCCAACATCAGTACGAATCTGTGTGCCGCGTGGAACTTCCTTTGGCAAAACGCGCGCAGGTCGTTACACTACACTATTTTCCTGCATAAGCGCTTGAAAGCGAATGAAACCTATCGCACCCGGCACCGTTATTTTTCATCGTCATCGCGGCTATGGCGTCATCACGACTGTCAATTTGTTGACGGGCTGGGTTTCGGCACGCTTTGGCAATGAACGCCGCACGCTCGATTTGAATCTCTATTGCGCTGAATTACAGCATGCGTGCGGCGAGGCGATTTTATTCCGCCACGCCCCGCCTGACCGTATGCCGCATGCTCGCTTGATGGCGATGGTACGCCTGTTGCATGCGGCGGGCTATCAGCGTTTATACCTATATTCATGGCCACAAGCGTCGGGCTTACATTGGCGCTGGCATTTGTTCACTGGTAGCCGCGCGTGGATGCAAAGGCCGTGGCGCGTAGGCTGGTTTGGTGCCGGCTCGGACTACAATTTCAATCCAGTGATGGGCTGGGGCGATGCGCCCGGTGCGACGGCGGAAGAATTAGCCAGTGCCTTAGCGCAATTCGATCCCGAAGGTTTGGCCTTAGCGCTAGGGCGCGACGAAGATCATAGCGCGTGGTTTGCCGAAACCTGCGACGCCTTGCTACCGCACTATATGTATAGCTTAGATATGCAAGGCCACCTAGCAGAAAATGAATTGCCAGCGATGCCCATCATCGCCGTCAACCATGCGGTCGCACCGTATAGCGGGCCGCAAATTACCTGGCCGCCCGGCTGGGCAAATTTATGGCCACATAAGCGCAGCCATGAAATGCCGCTGCCGGGTTTGGATTTGGTTAGCTAGGAACTGTTGACATTCAGCAAAGCCGATGCATTTTCGTAGGGTGCGCGCCCCCGCGCACCACGGCTATTGCGAATTTAAAACGATATTTATTTGAAAAATTTCGCAAAAAACATTCTTTAGCTGCGCAGAGTTTCGGTGCGCAAGGACAAGCGGCATATCGCTCGTCGCTTTGTGCGCCCCCTACTTCTTGCCGTCCTTTCATCGCACTCAGCAAATGCCAACACGCCCTATGCAGTGACCACGTTTTTTGGCTCCCCCGCCGCAAAATCGAGCACGTTTTGAAAAGCGATGCGCAAATACAATTCATAGCTATTGTGCTCAACATAGCCTAAGTGCGGCGTGGCGAGCACGTTTTCCATTTTCAACAAGGGATCATCTTCCGGCAGCGGTTCGTTTTCAAAGACATCCAGCGCGGCAGCACCGGGATGACCTTGTTGCAAGGCTTTCAATAAAGCCCCCGCTTGTACCAATTCGGCGCGACTGGTATTGACAAATAGCGCGTCGGGCCGCATCAAGGCTAGATCTTCGGCCGTCACAATGCCTTGGGTTGCCTCATTTAAGCGCAAATGCAAAGAGACGATATCGGCCCGCGCAAAAAATTCTGCCTTGCTCGCGCAAGCGCGATGGCCATCGGCTTGCGCTTGGGCGCGACTAGCTTCACGCCCCCACACCATCACATCCATGCCGAAGGCAGTAGCATATTTGGCCATCAATTTACCGATTTTGCCGTAGCCCCAAATCCCTAGCGTCTGCCCTTTCAGCACTCGACCCAAGCCATTATGCTGCGGTTGTAGCGAGGCGATTTGCCATTGGCCAGCTTTCAAGTGGGAAGCGTAGGACAACAACTTGCGCCGCGCCGCCATAATCAGGGCAAATGCCAATTCCGCTGGCGCGGTCGGGTCGCCCGCACCTTCGACCACACACACCCCACGCGCGGTAGCGGCAGCGACATCCACATGATTGCCGACTTTGCCAGTTTGAGAGATTAATTTCAGATTAGGCAGTTTTTCCAGCAAAGTTTTAGTGATATGGGTGCGTTCACGAATCAAAACCAAGGCATCATAAGGCGCTAAGCGGGCTGCTAACTGACCGACCCCGCGCGTGCTATGGTTAAAAACCTTGACCTCGTGCTGAGCCAGCATGGCAAAACAAGGCAAGTGGCGGATGCAATCTTGATAATCGTCGAGAATAGCTATTTTCATCGCAATTGGCAGAAGTTAATGATATTTTGGTAGTGAAATAACAGAATTTATTCAAACTTAAATAGCTTACTATTTCACTCGGCTATTTTTACTACAATTTTGGAATCTTGCGTTGAGATCAATTATTCGAGGGTGTACAATCAGCCCTCGCACGAATGGTTTTGAAATAATAGAGGATCTCGAAAAACCGTCGCACAACCTGCGCACATCGAACAAGAAGGGGGCGTTGAAAAACCGTCGCAAGCGGAACCTATGATGCACCGATATTCACCATCGGATTGCGGTAACGTGAAAATCGCTGGTATTCAGGTAGTCCGCGCTGAAGTTTTTTAAAGTCTCCTAGCGTACCACGCACAAATTGTTCGCCTCCTCCTGAAATATTTTACTCGCTTCATACCATGGCGCGAAAATATGCAAAAGGCAAGTTCTGCAGGCGCCGCGCGCCGCGTATTTGCAACAAAGCCCCGTGAGTTTCCGGGCAACAGCGCCAAGCGCTGAGCAATCCTCGTGCCACTGTATGCCGCAAGCATAGCGCACCAGCAGTGGCGGCAAGATTTTTTTATTGGCTTTTGGAGGTAAAAATGAATCAACCCGTGATGGCTGGCGTAGCGGCACTGAATGTGCCCGAGTTCGTCAAACAGCAAAAATTGATTAGCTGGGTAGCAGAATTTGCCGCGCTGACCAAACCAGAACGTATCTATTGGTGCGATGGTTCGACCGAAGAATATGACCGCCTCTGTGCGGAAATGGTCGAAAGCGGCATGTTAAAGCGCCTGAACCCAATCAAACGTCCCAATTCCTACCTCGCTTGTTCCGACCCTTCCGACGTTGCCCGCGTCGAAGACCGCACTTTCATTTGTTCCCAATCCAAAGATGATGCTGGCCCAACCAATAACTGGATGCCGCCCGCTGAAATGCGTAGCCGTTTAGGCGCATTGTTTGATGGTTGCATGAAAGGTCGCACGCTCTACGTTGTGCCATTTTCGATGGGCCCACTCGGTTCGCCTATCGCCCGTATTGGCGTCGAACTATCCGATTCACCGTATGTTGCCGCGAGCATGCGCATCATGACCCGCATGGGCCGTGCCGTGTATGACGTGTTGGGCGAAGATGGCGATTTCGTGCAGTGCGTGCATTCGGTCGGCGCACCGTTGCAACCCGGCGAAAAAGATGTCGCATGGCCATGCAGCAGCACCAAATACATCGTGCAATACCCAGAAACGCACGAAATCTGGTCGTATGGCTCAGGCTATGGCGGCAATGCTTTACTCGGCAAAAAATGCTTAGCGTTGCGTATCGCTTCCGTCATGGGTCGCCAAGCAGCGAATGATGATGGCATCGGCTGGTTGGCTGAACACATGTTGATTTTGGGTGTGGAATCGCCACAAGGCGACAAGCACTACGTCGCGGCAGCTTTCCCATCGGCTTGCGGCAAAACCAATTTCGCGATGTTGATCCCACCTGCGAGCTTCGCGGGCTGGAAAGTGACCACCATTGGCGACGATATCGCATGGATCAAACCCGGTGCAGATGGCCGCTTGTATGCGATCAATCCAGAAGCAGGTTATTTCGGCGTTGCCCCCGGCACCAACGAAAAAACCAACTACAACTGCATGGCTTCGTTGCGCGAAAACGCGATTTTCACCAATGTCGCGATGACCGATGATGGCGATGTCTGGTGGGAAGGTTTGACAAAAGAAGCACCAGCGCACTTGATCGACTGGCAAGGCCAAGATTGGACCCCTGAAATCGCTGCCGCTACTGGCGCGAAAGCCGCCCATCCGAATGCGCGTTTCACCGTCGCTTCGACGCAAAACCCTGTGTTAGACGCCGCTTGGGATGATCCTGCTGGCGTGCCTTTGTCGGCCTTCATCTTCGGTGGCCGTCGTTCCAACACCGTGCCACTCGTTACCGAGGCGCGCAATTGGGCTGAAGGCGTGTACATGGCAGCCACCATGGGTTCGGAAACCACCGCAGCAGCGGCTGGCCAAATGGGCATCGTGCGCCGTGATCCGTGTGCGATGTTGCCTGTCGGCGGCTACAACATGAG
>JACPVY010000174.1 GCA_016197345.1 Burkholderiales bacterium | reverse complement strand
CAACAGCGTTGCATCGCCGCCGTCATCCAAAATCATGTTGGAATACACAGGGCGGCCTTCAACGTCGTTTGGCCATTCAAAAATGCGGTGGGTGAATTCCCAGTAGTCATCCAAGTTTTCGCCTTTGAATGCGAACACTGGCGTGCCTTTATCGGCGATAGCAGCAGCAGCGTGATCTTGGGTCGAATAGATGTTGCAAGAAGCCCAGCGCACTTTTGCGCCCAGCGCTTCTAGCGTTTGGATCAACACGGCGGTTTGAATCGTCATGTGGATAGAACCGGTGATGCGCGCGCCTTTCAAAGGCTGGCTAGCAGCGAATTCTTCACGGATCGCCATCAAGCCTGGCATTTCGGTTTCAGCAATGCGAATTTCTTTGTGGCCCCATTCGGCCAAGGTGATGTCTTTGACGAAGTAATCTTGTGCGGGTTTGAGTACGGCGTTCATCACGCCCTCCTTTCAATGTTTAGAAAAAAGTAACGTGAGCGCGGTTGCATGAAGAATTCCGAGCCTGGCGAATTTGGGAAAATCCGTCGCAACGCTCCTCGGAAGCCGAATCTTAGCACTAAGCTGGCGCGAATTGGCAAGATTTTTTGCGGATGAGGTGGGAATTTTTTGCGGGTGCTTGGCGACAGCGGGTATCGCTAGCGGTGATGTTGGAGACTATCGCGAAAAGGGAGTACATACCCTCGCCCGCTCAAGGCTGTCGCGAAAGGGTAGTTTTGTTTTTCGTAGTAGGGTGGGCGACTCGCCCACCAAAAGTGTGCACCTGTGCCGCCCAACAATTGAGAAAAACACGTCGTAAATCGCACCTTGCGGATGATATAAGCCAATATGAATGCTGAGGATGATCAGCGTTTTGGTGGGCAAATTGCCCACCCTACAGGAATCGTTTTAGTTTTGCGACAGCCTCAAGCAGGCGAGGGATATGCGCCTTTCGCATCGGGCAACGCCCAGCCCATCCATCAACACCTACTTATGCGACGCCGCAGCCGATGCTGCACTCTTCTTGGTGCTAGCTTTGCTACTAGCCTTACTGCTCGCCTTGCTTGCAGCGGGCGCTTTTTTGCTGCTAGTCGGCGGCACATGGCCGCGTATCCACGTCAGCATATCGAGCCAAATGCGTTGCACTTCGGCGTCCGGTGGCATGGTTTGTGAATTCGGTAATTCAATCGTGATGACAGGCAGATTTTTATGCAAGCCGACATAGTTGCCGAGCGAGCCGGGGTACACGCCGACCGGGTTAAACATCAAGCGGCCAAACTTTTGCGGTGGCTCCACCGGGCCATCAAAATCGAGCACACCAAAAGGCGCGTGAATCGAAATCACCACATTCGGCTTGAAACGCTCAATTTGATCGTTCACCCAACGGCTTTCTGGCTCAGAAAGTGGGGTCGTGCCGGGAAAACGGCGCGGATCGCTGCCAGTTTCTTTGACCCAATAGCGTGGCGCTTCGGTTTTCCAATTCGGGGTGGGGAAGTTGCGATTCAAATCAACGCCCTTAGCATTGGTGCGCTTTTGCTTCGCCGCTAGCATGCCATCGGGATTGACGACGGGCGCGATTTTCCAGTGAAATCCTTGTGCGGCAGGGGTTTGCAATAGCTTCATCCATTGGAAAACGATGGCCGATGCGGTCGGCTCGTCGCCGTGTATCCCACCCAACATCAAAATCCGCAACTCGGGCTTACCTTTTGCGGCAGCCTGCTCTTTCACTAGCATAGGAACGCCTTCGCGCGATTGCGCGGAGCTGGCAACTAAGGCCGTATTTTTACAATCGTTGACGGAGACGCCAGGCAGACGCGGTGCTAAGCGCTTACATAAATCGGCTAAGCGCTGATTATTCGGCACGCTAGGGGTTTTATTGGCAGCTTTATTAGTGGTAGCTTTGGCTTTAGCGCTGGTGTTTTTTTTGCTCGCATCCTTAGCATGGGTGCTGGCATGGCTACTTGCAGCGGTCGCGGCTGTTGCACAACTCGGCGCACTCGCTAGCGCCACCATCATCATCGCCAGCCAAGCTGCTTGGCGCACACGAAAACACATGACCCCAGTCACCTATCCCAAAAATAATAGAAAAACGCCCAAGCTAAACAGCCTGGGCGCATTTTTTTAACAACGCGGACGATTACAGGCCAGCAGCGGCGCGCAAAGCGGCAGCTTTGTCGGTGCGTTCCCACGTAAATTCAGGTTCTTCACGACCGAAATGGCCGTAAGCAGCAGATTTCGTGTAGATAGGACGCAACAAATCAAGCATTTGCACAATGCCTTTTGGACGCAAATCGAAGTGTTCGCGTACCAATTCGGCGATTTTGTCATCAGGGATGACGCCCGTACCTTCGGTATACACGGTGATATTGATTGGTTTCGCCACGCCAATCGCATAGCTGACTTGAATTTGGCATTGACGTGCCAAACCTGCGGCAACGATGTTTTTCGCGACATAGCGTGCAGCGTAAGCAGCCGAGCGATCCACTTTCGATGGATCTTTACCCGAGAAAGCACCGCCACCGTGCGGGCAAGCGCCGCCGTAGGTATCAACGATGATTTTGCGACCAGTCAAACCGCAATCGCCTTGTGGGCCACCGATGACGAAACGACCAGTTGGGTTGACCAGATAGCGGGTTTTTTCCAACCATTTTGCTGGCAACACTTTTTTGATGATTTCTTCGATGACGGCTTCTTCGATTTGCTTGTGCTGCATTTCCGGTGCATGTTGGGTCGAGAGCACGACGGTATCGACCGCGACTGGTTGACCATTCACATAGCGCAAGGTGACTTGCGATTTCGCATCTGGACGCAACCATGGCAGACGGCCATCTTTGCGCAATTGCGATTGACGCTCGACCAAACGATGCGAGTAATAAATTGCAGCAGGCATTAATTCTGGGGTTTCATCGCACGCATAGCCAAACATCAAACCTTGGTCGCCTGCGCCCTGATCGAGGTCTAAGCCTGCGCCTTCATCGACGCCTTGAGCGATATCAGGAGATTGTTTGTCATAGCAGACCATCACTGCGCAACCACGGTAATCGATACCGAACTCGGTATTGTCGTAGCCTATGCGTTTGATGGTTTCACGCGCAACGTGAATGTAATCAACGTTGGCATGGGTGGTGATTTCACCCGCTAGCACGACTAAACCGGTATTGCACAGGGTTTCAGCGGCGACGCGAGCTTTAGGATCTTGGGTCAGGATTGCATCGAGAATGGCATCAGAAATTTGATCGGCCACTTTATCTGGGTGGCCTTCGGACACGGATTCAGACGTAAACAGAAAATCGTTCGACATATTGCGGTATTCCTAAACTGTTGAAGCGGTGGATAGAATTGTCGCGGTATCCGAGGTGGGGTCCTGCGACGCTTTAGCGAAATTTATAGGCCGCCTCGCAAGTTGTCGGTTAACTCGGCGGATACTGATTCGTGCTATTTTACGCCTCTTTAAAAAATTTTGTCCATTTTGGCTGACGATATGCTGGTTGCCTTGTTTCGCTTGCTCGCCCTATTGCCATTGCCAATTTTGCATGGCGCAGGCATCGTGTTGGGTTGGTTAGTGTATCTGTTTGCTGGCGGCTATCGTCGTCGCATGCGCCAAAATCTCGCCTTTGCCAATTATCAAAAACTACGCAATCGCGCGATTGCGGAGGCGGGAAAAAGTATTATGGAACTGCCTTTTGTGTGGTGCGCAAGCCCCAAACGTGTGCAAAATATTTGCCGCGTGGAAAATTGGGAATTGGTGCAACGCTATATAGATGAGGGACAGGGCATCATCTTTTTAACGCCACATTTGGGTTGTTTTGAATTAACTGCGCAAGCGATTGCCCATCAAACCCGGCTGACGGTGATGTATCGCCCACCACGCAAATCCATTCTTAAGCCGCTAGTCGAAGGCGCGCGCGCGCGGCAAAACTTGGAATTAGCCCCCGCGAATTTATCCGGCGTGCGCATTCTCGCCAAAACGCTGAAAGCCGGCCGCCCTATCGGATTACTGCCTGATCAAACCCCACATCAAGGTGAAGGCGTGTGGGCCAAATTTTTTGGCAAAGCCGCTTACACCATGACCTTACCTGCGAAATTGCAAAAAATGAGTGGCGCGGTATTGGTGCTGACCTACGCTGAACGTCTGCCTTGGGGACGTGGCTTTTTAGTCCGCTTTGCACCATTTCAACACGCGCTAGAAGGCACACCAGCAGAACAAGCGCGCGCGATTAACGCCGCGATGGAAGAATTAATCGCGCGCTGCCCGGCGCAATATGTGTGGAGTTATAACCGCTATAAAACACCAGCCGGCGTTGAAGCTGCACCAGAGGATTTGGCATGAGAGTATTGCTAGGCATTATGTGGCTCATGCATTGGCTGCCGCTGCCGATTTTGGGCCGCTTTGCCAGTGGCATTGGCAGCATTTTGTTTTATTTGCTGAAATCACGCCGCCATATCACGCTGACGAATCTACGTTTGTGTCGCCCTGAATTGAGCGAAGATGAACGCTATGCGCTCGCCAAACAGCATTTTCGCGATTATTCCCGTAGCGTGTGGGAACGCGGCATTTTGTGGTGGGCTTCCGAAGCGCGTTTGCGGCGCTTGATTGTGGTCGAACCTAGCGTACCGCTCGCTGAAATTGAAGCTGGGCCAACGATTTTGCTATGTCCCCATTTTGTGTGCTTGGATGTGGCCGGGGTCGCGGTGATGCTAGAAAGCTCGCTATGCTCGATCTACGTGCGGCAAAAAAATCGCGCGTTTGATGCTGCTTTGCGCAAAGGACGTTCGCGTTTTCGCCCGGTTGAATTATTTTCCCGGAGTGAAGGCATCAAGCCCATCATTCGTGCGATGAAAAATCGCCTACCGTATTTCATGTTGCCGGATATGGATTTTGGCGTTAGCAATGCCTATTTTGTCCCTTTCTTTGGCGTCCCAGCGGCGACCTTGACCGCGCCAGCCCGTATTGCGGCCAGCACAGGGGCGAAATTGATTCCCGTGGTGGCTAGTTTCCTACCGAATTACCAAGGTTGGCGCGTAGAATTCTTCCCGGCGTGGGAAAACTACCCCGGCGACGATTTAGAAGCGGCAACGCGTAGAATGAATGCCTTCATCGAAGAGCAAGCCATACAATTGCCTTCGCAGTATTTTTGGAGCCATCGCCGCTTCAAAACCCGGCCTGAAGGCGAGCCAAGCGTCTATGCCAAGAAATAAAGGAAGTCTGCTATGAAACTGAAATTTTCTAAAATGCACGGCGCGGGCAATGATTTCATTGTGATCGACGCCATTCATCAAGACATCCATTTCACGCCAGCACAATGGCGCACATTGGCGGATCGACGCTTTGGTATCGGTGCCGATCAGATTTTGGTAGTGCAAGCAGCCGATACGCCAGATACAGATTTTCGCTATCGGATTTTCAATGCAGATGGCGGCGAAGTTGAGCAATGCGGCAATGGTTCACGCGCGTTCGTCAAATTCGTCTATAGCAAAGGTTTGACGCAAAAACGGCATTTGCGGGTGCAAACCATGAAGGCTGTGATCGAACCACGACTAGAAGAAGATGGCTCGATTAGCGTTGATATGGGTGTCCCAGTTTTGGCAGAACAAGATGTCCCCTTTCATAGCGAAGGCTTGCAAGCGCGCATACAAGGTGAGGCGCAAGTATGGCCGCTAACGCTAGATGACCAAAGCAGTCCCAT
>JACPVY010000173.1 GCA_016197345.1 Burkholderiales bacterium | reverse complement strand
GCGTGCGATTAATCGCACCTTCGGTTGAATTTTCGACTGGCACCACGCCAAAATCGGCAGTGCCCGCTTCCGCTGAGCGGAACACTTCATCAATCGAGGCGCACGGCAAACCTTCGACCGCGCTGCCAAATTGTTGATATACCGCTTGCTCGCTAAAGGTGCCGGAAGGGCCAAGATAGGCCACGGTGACACGTCGCTCCAGCGCACGGCAAGACGACATAATTTCGCGGAAAATCGTCTGCACATCGGAGGATGCTAACGGCCCATTATTGCGTTCGGCAACGCGACGCAACACTTGCGCTTCACGCTCAGGACGAAATACAGGGGCTGCCGTTTCGGCTTTGACGTGTCCCACTTCTTGGGCCACGCGCGCACGACGACTTAACAATTCGAGAATTTGCGCGTCAATCGCGTCGATTTGTTCGCGCAAAGGTTTGAGTTTATCTTCGCTCATATTGGTTCCGGGCTACGCGCTGCAAATGGCTGCAATCTCAATTAGCCATATTTACGCGCAAATGCATTCAAGTAATCGACCAGCGCAGCTACACCTTTTAGTGGCATCGCATTGTAAATGGATGCTCGCATGCCGCCGACGGACTTGTGGCCCTTCAGTTGCAGTAAACCATGTTCTTTTGCGCCAGCGAGGAAAGTCTCGTTCAAGGCTTCATTGCGCAGGAAAAAAGGGACATTCATGCGCGAACGAAATTCAGGTAAGACACGGGTTTGAAAAACGTCTTGCAGTTGATCCAAACATTGATACAACATCGTCGCTTTGGCGATATTGATTTTTTCTAAAGCGGCTACACCACCTTGGCGTTTAATCCATTGGAATACCAAACCAGCAATATAGATTGCATAGGTTGGCGGCGTATTGTACATGCCGTCGCTATTGGCGATTACCGTCCAATCGAAAGCGGATGGGCAAATCGGCAAGGCATGTCCCAATAAATCCTCGCGCACAATCACCATCGTCAAACCCGCCGGGCCGACATTTTTTTGCGCACCAGCGAAAATCACGCCGTATTGGTTGATATCAATTTCGCGCGACAGAATATGGGAAGAAGCGTCGGCCACAATCGGCACGGCATTGTTAAATTGCGGCATCTGATGAAATTCGACACCGCCGATGGTTTCATTGGTACAAATATGCAAATAGCTAGCATCGGGCGACAATTGCCAACTATCAAAGGCAGGAATATGGGAAAAACCGCTGGCTTCGCTAGAAGCGACAACCTTGACTTGCGCGTATTTTTGCGCCTCTTTGATCGACTTACCCGACCAAGAGCCAGTGTGTACAAAATCAATCAAAGGTGGGGAGGTTTTGCTCAAGCCCAATAAATTGAGCGGTGCAATCGCATTTTCACCGAGGCCACCGCCTTGCAAAAACACGATGCGATAATTTTCAGGGACATGCAGGAGTTCGCGCAAATCAGCCATCGCTTGCGCAAAGATCGCCATAAACTCAGGGCCACGATGACTCATTTCCATCACCGACATGCCAGAACCATGCCAATCGAGCATTTCACTTGCTGCTAAGGC
>JACPVY010000079.1 GCA_016197345.1 Burkholderiales bacterium | reverse complement strand
GCCTTCCAGTGCGACCGGATAATGCATGCCGCGCCCAAGGAACAGATTGGAAATAGGTGCCATCGGCAGGCAATAGCTCAAAACGGGTGTGCGCTAGCCCCGCGCGAAATAAATCGCGTTTGCGTTGATAAAACTGTGGCAACTCCAGATAGGGCGCGGCATTACTCATATAGCTGGCTAGCCCATGTTGCATAGGGGTATTGACGGTAAATACATTGTATTGATGGATTTTGCGAAATTCCGCCATCATCGCCGCTGGCGCGGCCACATAGCCAACTTTCCAGCCCGTCACATGATAGGTCTTGCCAAAACTCGACACGACGAAGGCTCGCGCTGCTAAATCTGGGTAGCGGCAGACCGATTCGTGCTGCTGACCGTCGTACACCATGTGTTCATACACTTCATCCGACAGCAAAATGATATCTGTGCCCGCCAAGATATCGCGCAAAGCGTGCATATCGTGTGGCCGCAAAATCGAGCCAGTAGGGTTGTGCGGTGAGTTGATAATCAAGGCTGGCTCGATGTAGACCACCTCGTCGCCCGCGTGTACACAGCACAAAATCGCCGTGAGCAAGGCTTGTGTCGCTCCAGCAGTGATGGTGATTTCAGTATTAGCGTTGTATTGATGCTGATAGAGTGCCGCGATTTTGGCGGCAATCGCTTGTCGTAGGACGGGCGCACCCGTCATCAGCGGATATTGATTATGCCCGGCTTGCATGGCGTCGTTGACGGCGCTAAGCAATTGCGGATCGCAGGCAAAATCGGGAAATCCTTGCCCTAAATTGACCGCGCCTTTTTCTTGCGCTAAGGCCGACATCACGGAAAAAATGGTCGTGCCCATGTTTGGCAGGCGCGATTGAATGCTTGGAGTGTGCATGGAATTAGGCGTCGTGTTCATAGCAAAATAACGAAAATCGTAGAAAAAGTGGGGGCGAAGAATGGAAAAGGATAAATAGTTCAAGCCGATGCCGCGCTCGATTCTGAGACTAGCTTGTTCCAAGCCTGTGGCAATAAGATAGAAAACAGGCCGATTTTGGCGGTTTTGCGCGCTAATTTTAAGAGTGCCTTGTCTTTGGTCAGCAAATAATGGGCCTTGGCATCACGCGCTAATTGCAAAAATTTTTGATCGTCTTTGTCTGTGCAGACGGGGAGGCGGGTGCCATCTTCTAGCGGGGCGACGCAAGTAATGTAGTGATCAAATTCAGCGGCAACGCTAGCACGCTGTGCATCATCTAGCGCTAAATGGCGGTAATGCAAGACGGCCAACCATTCATCGCGGCAATCGGCGCGGGTAATCGCTTGAATCGTGCCCTGTTGTAGCGCCTGCAATAAATCAGCGGTGTGGCGGTCGCGAAAGACGAAGAGATCAAGGCACACATTGGTATCGAGTACCAAAATCGGGCGCGCTGGTGATCTGGTCTCGACAGGCGCCGTAGCGGGAATGACGTTGATGGGGACAGTGATTGGTGCAGATGCGCTAGCGGTAGGAGCAGGGTTCATGGCGGTCTTGTACAATGTGGCGCTTTGTCGCTAAGCGAAAAATGAAGCGAAATAGGGAAGCTGGTATTGTCTGCTATTTTGGCTAAAAGTGCCGCACAACGGCGTTGCATCTCGCTCTGCGCCACCGTTTTGCCGCGTATTTGTTGTCGCCTAGTGTCTTATTTGATGTGAACTTTGAAGTGAGCTCTGATTTATTGACATGTTGATCGTCCTGTCCCCCGCAAAATCTTTGGATTTGTCGCCAGCCAAGCTGAAACTACATACCCAAGCCGAATTTTTAAACCAATCTAGCCAATTGATTGATGTCTTGCGGCCGCTTAGCCCGCCACAACTTTCGCAATTGATGGATATTTCCGACGATTTAGCCCAGCTTAACGCCAATCGCTATGCAAGTTGGCAAGCTGAAATGGATTTGCATAGCGCCAAGCAAGCCATTTTGATGTTTGACGGTGATGTTTATGATGGCTTGCAAGCGCGAGCCATGACGACGCCTGATCTGAAATTTGCCCAAGAACATCTGCGGATCTTATCTGGCTTATATGGTTTGCTGCGCCCGCTTGATTTGATGCTAGCTTATCGCCTAGAAATGGGGACGCGACTTGCCAATCCGCGTGGCCGCGATTTATATGCATTTTGGGGCGAACAGATTACGCAAGCGCTCAATCAGCAATTGCAGGCGAGTCAGAGTAAGTATTTGATTAATTTAGCGTCGGAAGAGTATTTCAAAGCGGTTAAACCAGCGCTATTGACTGCTCCAGTCATTACGCCCGTTTTTGAAGATTGGAAAAACGGAAAATACAAAATTATTTCGTTCTTTGCGAAACGCGCGCGCGGCAGCATGGCACGCTATGTGATTGCCCACCGGGTCAAAACATTGTCAAAATTACGTGGGTTTGCCGAAGATGGCTATGCATTTGCGCCGGAGGTGTCGAGCGGAACGAAGTGGGTGTTTCGGCGGCGGCTGGAAGAGTAAAAACCGAAGACGGCTAGCGCAGCCTTTTGAGCTTGTCCGCATGGGCGGTAAAAAACGCCCATGCGAAATAGCTAGAGAACTACCAGGGAATTACCAGATTTTCCACCAAGGCTTATCACCTTGTTTGGCATTGCCAGCCAGTTTGCTGTTAGGGAAGTTTTGTTTGAAGACGCGTAAGGTATCGTCACGCAGATCAGGCAAGCCCATTTTGTCATACGACTCGGCCATGATCCACAACGCTTCTTCCACCGCAGGCGAGCCGTTGTATTCTTTGACTGCTGTTTGCGCCCGGTTGACTGCCGACAAATAAGCGCCACGACGGTAGTAGTAACGCGCTACATGGACTTCATACTGCGCCATCGCATTAACCAAATACTTCATGCGTAAGACCGCATCTGGCGTATAACTGCTATTCGGGAATTTTTGCACCAATTGCTTGAATGCATCAAACGCTTCGCGCGTTGCTTTGGAATCGCGCTCAGTCGGGTCTTGTTCATAGACAAAATGCAATAAATCTTTTTTGTCATTGAAGTTGATCAAACCACGCAAGTAGTACATGTAATCCACATTGGGATGATTGGGATGCAATTTGATAAAGCGTTCAGCCGCTGCCAGCGCTAAAGGTTGATCGCCTTGCTTATAGTGGGTGTAAGCGATTTCCATCTGCGCTTGCTGGGCGTAAGTGCCAAATGGATAGCGTGATTCCAGCTTTTCAAACAATTGCACTGCACGTTCAAAACTACCGGATGACTGCTCGTCCTTGGCCTCCGAGTATAATTTGGCTGCAGTCCAATTTTTTGTTTCATCGCCGCGTTCGGGAAAAAGGCCGCATCCGCTTAAAGACAGTACCAAAAGCGCAGCTAAACCGAGATGTAATTTTTTTTGCATAGTTGTTTTGCAAGAAGCGTTGAATCAAAAAAATGGCTTGCAAGATGCGCAACTTATCGCATCACCCCGCGCCAACGTTACGGGAAATCCTAGAAAATAGCGCTCAGCGCTAAATAAAAAATGTAGGCTTTCCACAAATTGAGGCTAGATTATAGCCGATGGCAACCGAAGTGAATTTAACTCAGAAGCAGAAAATGGCAAAAAACCGTAAGACAAAAAATGGCGCCGGCAGCCAAGTGCATGAATTTGTTCAAGTATTTGTGATCGGCGAAGA
>JACPVY010000148.1 GCA_016197345.1 Burkholderiales bacterium | reverse complement strand
GTATCTGGCGGCCAATCCTGATCTGGCAAGTAGCGGTATGTCACCGCTACAGCATTATTTGCGGCAAGGGCATAGAGAACGGCGGCGGGTGAAGTGAATTGCCGTGTAGGGTGGGCAACTCCGTTGCCCACGGCATTGAATTCACCACGGCCTAATCTTGCCAAGTGTAGGTTAAGCCAAATTGCCTTCCTGAGACGCAAAAGTTGGTTGTGCCAAGAGCAAAGCGGTGGGCAGCTTGTGCATTCAATTTGCCTTGTGCAACGGTGCCAATCCTACGGTGAATTTTGTTGATGATCTGCGTTTTGGTGGGCAGATTGCCCACCCTACAACTTCATCTCCAAACGCAAGCTCCACTGGGTATCGGTTGGCCCTAAGCTATCGCTCAAATGGGTAATGCCTCTGTCTTGCACGCTGGTACTGCTAAGCGAATCGCGTGCCATCAGGTTGTTGGCGGAAAGACGTAATTGCGTATAGCCATTGATCTTCCACAGCGCATACACGTCCAACTGGCGTTTCAAATCGGATGATGTCAATTGCTCGGGGCTGGTTTGGATCAAATAGCCTGGCGTCCAATTTAGCGAACCACCAAGGCTGAGCGCGCTATTGGCAGGGCGATAGTCGATGCCTAGGTTGGCGGTGTGCTTGGGTTGGCTGTCGATCCGGTTATACGGGCCATTGATACCATCGACCGCTGACCAAGCCCAACTGTAATTGGCGCGCAGGTCGATATTCGGTGCGTTTTCCATCCATTGCGCGAGGCGGAATTTCGCTTCTAGCTCGACGCCACGGGTATCGGCATTACCGATATTCACTGGGCGCGAAATCCAGCGTAGGCCGTCCACTGTGTTTTCCTCTTTGGCGACACGTCGCATCAATTGTTTGATATGGCGGTTAAAGAAATTGACGCTCACAATCCCGCCGTCGGATAGGTAATGCTCATAGGCTAGCTCTAGGCCAATCGCTTGTTCTGGCTTCAGATTTGGGTTGCCATAGCGATCAGGGCTGGTCGCGCTATTGTTGTGCGAAAGAGCGGGCGCGGCGATCAGGTTGGCCAGTGGTGGCGCACGATAGCTATGGGTCGCGCTCATGCGCACTTGGTCGCGTTCCATGCCGGGAATTTTCCATACGGCGTGAGCAATTGGGCTAAGCACGCTGCTTTGATTATCCACGGCGGCGAGCTTGCCAGTCGCTGCACTTTTGACGTTAATGCCTTCCCAGCGCAGACCCAGATTGACCGACCATTGTTTATTGATGTCCCATTCATCTTGCACAAAGGCGGCATAGCGGCGGCTGCTAGCGGATAAATCATCGTCGCCAGCGTCGTTAAAGGCGTCAGGCACGCCGTTGACCAAGGCTAAGCGCGTTTGGATGCGCTTACTCCATTCGCCTTCTACGCCTGCGGCGAGCAAATGCCCTTCACCGATGGAAATGCTGTATTTGCTTGAGAGATTCGCGCCGCGTTCGCGGGTGGAGGTACGGTCGTATAGCGTTTGCTGAGGCGCACCTGAGAGGAAAAATTCTTGGCGCGGGGTTTCTGCTTCAAAATAGAACGAATTGACACCAAATTTCGTATCCAAGCGGCCATCGCCAATCTTGCTAATCCAATTACCAAACAAACGGCCCATGGTGAACGTGGAATCGGTTTTCCATACCGCGCT
>JACPVY010000147.1 GCA_016197345.1 Burkholderiales bacterium | reverse complement strand
GACCCGCATCCTTGCGATCCTGGTCAAGGAATTCCAGCAGATGCTGCGCGACCGGATGACGTTCGCGATGGCAATCGGTGTGCCGGTGCTGCAACTGGTGCTGTTCGGCTATGCGATCAACACGGACCCAAAGGGCCTACCCACCGCAATTGTGAGCACGGATAGTGGCCCGATGTCTCGCGGCATTGTTGCCGCGTTACAGAATACGGGCTACTTTCGCATCGATCATATCCTCTCCAGCGAGCGTGAAGCAGAGGCGTTGGTGGAAACCGGTGAAGTTCAATTCATGGTGGTCATTCCAAGCGACTTCTCTCACCGCTTGATTCGTGGTGAGAGGCCCTCCATTCCGGCGTCATACTCGGCGCGGCTTTTGTGCTGTTCGAGGTTCCAATGGTGGGCTCGATACCTCTGCTACTGGGCATGATTGGCATCTTCATCATCGCCAATCTCGGGGTGGGGTTTACGTTCTCCACAGTAGCAAAGAATCAGCTGCAGGCAATGCAAATGACCTTCTTTTTCTTCCTCCCGTCCATGCTGCTTTCGGGATTCATGTTCCCATTTCGTGCCATGCCGCAGTGGGCTCAGTACATTGGAGAGGTTCTTCCGCTGACCCATTTTCTGCGTATCGTTCGTGGCATCCTGCTCAAGGGAAATACGTTTGTGCAACTTTGGCCTGACCTGTGGCCAATGATGGTGTTTTTGGTGTGTGCGGGAACGATTGCGTTACTGCGATACCGCCAGACCTTGGATTGAGTCCACGACCCGATTCGCACGGAAACTTCAAGTCTCTGTATGGCTACGGAAGCGGACATTTTCAATACTGCCCAAATGAGGAATTTTCAAGCGACATAAGTGGGCTCAGAATCGCTAAAAAGCGGGCGAGCATCGGCGTTGCCGCCATAAAAAGTAACCGTCAGTACCGCTGGAACTGCTCCGCTTCTTCACTTGTGTAGAGGCGTTCATAGAGGCGCTTCAAGGTGCCGTCTTTGCGGAAGGCGTTCACCATATCTCTCCAGCGTTTGGCGCCCTCTTCGTTGATGGTGGCCCGTGACAGAAGCATGCCGAAGGTAT
>JACPVY010000146.1 GCA_016197345.1 Burkholderiales bacterium | reverse complement strand
TTGATGCCTATGCAGAGCGAGAAAAATTGATCCTACGCGCGCTGTGCGCGTTTGGCGCGGTTGCGCTCGAAAATGCGCGGGCTTATCAGCGCTTACAAGACGCGCAAATGCAATTGGTGGCACAAGCCAAGATGGCGGCCTTGGGTTCCTTGGTGGCAGGTGTCGCGCATGAATTGAATACGCCGATTGGCAATAGTTTATTAATTGCCACGACGCTAGAGCTGATGGTAGAGCGCTTTTATCAAAAATGCACAGAGTCGCCAGTGCGCCGTTCAGAATTATTAAGCTTTCTCGAAAGTGCACGCGAATCAGCGAATTTGGTGGCACGCGGTTTGCATAACGCCAGCCATTTAGTCAGTAGTTTTAAGCAAGTCGCAACTGATCGCGCACATGAGCAACGGCGTGTTTTTAAACTGCAACAACTCGCGTTAGAAATCATCGCCACGGTACAGGGACAGATTAACGAGCGCGGACATAGCGTCACATTAGCGGTGCCAGCCGAGATTGAAATGGATAGCTATCCCGGCCCTTTGGGACAAGTCTTTAGCAATTTGATTCAAAACGCTTTACTGCATGCTTTTGGTAGCAGAAACGGCGGGAATATGATACTTTCCGCAAAGCATCTTTCGTCAGAACGGATTGAAATAATTTTTCAAGATGATGGCTGCGGTATTGCTGCCAACAATTTGAAACGGGTATTTGATCCATTTTTTACAACAACAATGGGCAAGGGAAGCAATGGGCTGGGGCTGCATATCAGCTATAACATTGTGACCTCAATACTCAATGGTGAAATTAGCGTCGCCAACCGCCGACACTGGCCAAGAATTGACCTCGAATGCTGAGCTACGCAAGGTCATTTTTGGGTCCTCCCTTGGTACTTCATTTGAGTGGTATGACTTTTTTGTCTTCGCCACGCTCGCCAGCATTATGGGGCCGCTGTTTTATCCAAAAGCGCTAGGTGAAACGGGGACATTCCTTGCTAGCTTAGCAACCTATGGCGCAGGCTTAGTGCTGCGTCCCTTTGGCTCTTTGTTGTTTGGCAAGATGGGTGATGTGATCGGGCGCAAGGCGACCTTCATGATCACCATGACCTTGATGGGCATTTCCACCACTTGCGTTGGTTTGCTACCGACTTATGAACAGGTTGGTATTTTGGCACCGATTTTATTGGTGACACTACGCTGCTTGCAGGGTTTGGCGCTAGGTGGTGAGTATGGCGGCGCGGCGACCTATGTCGCGGAACACTCCAATCCCGGCGCGCGTGGTTTTGCTACGGGTTGGATTCAAATCTGCGCCAACATGGGCTTTTTCCTCTCGCTAGTGGTGGTCTTGACTTGCCAAAGCTTTATTAGCGACGCCGATTTTAAAACTTGGGGCTGGCGTGTCCCTTTCTTGTTATCGGTGGTGTTGTTTGGGGTCTCGCTGTATGTGCGTTCCAAGCTGAAAGATTCGCCCGTCTTTTTGGCGATGAAAAAAGCTGGCAAGTTGACGCAATCGCCCGTGCGTGAAACTTATGGCGATTGGAAAAACTTGAAGATGGTGTTGCTGTCTTTGTTTGGTGCGGTGGCTGGTGTGGGCATCATCTGGTACACCGGGCAATTTTATGCGCTGATTTTCTTGACCAAATCGCTGAAAGTCGATCCACCCACTGCGCAAGTAATGATGTCGATAGGCTTGGCCTTAGCGATGCCATTCTTCGTCATTGCCGGCATGATTTCCGATAAATTTGGCCGCAAACGGATGATGATGATTGCCTTTTTATTGGCGATCTTTACCTATATTCCTATTTTCAAAGCCTTAACCCATTACGCCAATCCAGCGCTAGAAAAAGCGATTGCGACGACCCCGGTTGTTGTCAAATCGAATGAATGCACGATCCAATATTTCTCTGGGCCTGTCAGTGATTGTGAAAAGGTGAAGGAATTTTTTAACGCCGCAGGTGTGCCGCATACGCTGGTGGCAGGCAATGGCCCCGGCGTGGTGACAACCATAGGCGCGATTGAATTTCAAGGTTATAGCCCAGATAAATTGAAAGCAGCGTTGAAAGCGAGCGGCTATCCAGCGAAAGCGAATCCGGCCGAGATCAATAAACCGATGGTGGTAGCGTTGATCTTTATTTTGGTGCTCTATGTCTGCATGGCTTATGGCCCGATTGCGGCGTATTTGGTGGAGTTATTCCCGACCCGTATCCGCTATTCCAGTATCTCTATGCCGTACCACGTCGGCACCGGCTATTTCGGCGGCTTCATGCTGTATTTCGCCACGCTGATTTCGACCACCACGGGCGATATTTATTCCGGGCTGTTTTATCCCATCATCATCGCGGCAATGTCGTTTGTGATCGGCGGCTTGTTCTTGCCGGAGACGAAGGATTGGGATATCAATAGATAAATGAGCGGTAACTGCGCTAGGTGGGCGCTAATCAGTTTTGAGGTGTTGGTAGTTGTGTAGGGCGGGCAACTCGTTTGCCCGCGGCAGTAAAGCTCGCTCATTGCACAGTAATTTGGATCGCTCAACATTCAGAATTGCATCCAAATGAGGTGTTTCTTACGACGCTTTCAATCCGTGGGCAACAAGGTGCCCAGCCTACGCATCACGGGGCACGTTTTGGTGGGCAGATTGCCCGAAATTCGACGGGCTGCATGCAGCCCGCCCTACCACTTACACCTCGTTGCCAACATTTTCGGGGTGCTGCTTGACAGAAATCTCTGTGATGGGGACAATTCAAGGCGGTTTGTTGGTGCGGCGGCTAGAATCAGTGTCAGATCGCTTATTCAAGATTTTTCACTAACAAATATCAAATAAATCATAATGCGTGCCCCGATAAGGCACCAGATAAAAAAAATAGCGGCGAATGCGTCTCACCGGGAGTGCTAGCCTAGGCTAGTGAATATGGAGTGACTTAACACCGGGCTGTGACTTGGCTGCATTGGGGTTGCGCAATCGCACCTTTGCCGCATGTTGGCAGTCCGTCTTCCAGGATAAAAAAGATGGATTCCCAAGTTTTAGACGCACTTTACTCTTCTCTTCTCCGTGCCAATATTGGCGCGTCGCTATACAGCACGATGCTGTCCTCCCCTTCTTCATGGCTGGTGGCCTAATGCGTGACGGTCGCTTTGCTATCACGACACCGGAAGGTGTTCGCCTCTTACTCACTCCTGCCGGGCCGTATTCGCGGGCTTTTGCGTGGGTCATTGATGTGTGCATTTTTGGGGCAATAGCGTGGGTATTGGCGATTGTTAGCAGCTTTGGTGGCCGCACGGGCCATGGTATTTATTTAGTGCTGTTATTTGTGCTGTATTGGGGCTATCCAGTGGTGGGCGAAGTGTATTTCGCTGGCCGCACTTTTGGCAAAAAAATGCTGGGTTTGCGCGTTGTACGCGTCGATGGCTTGCCAGTAGGCTGGCGCGAATCGAGTTTGCGCAACTTGCTGTTGGTAGTTGATTTTATGCCCTTGATGTATGCCACTGGCTTGCTTTGCATGTTGCTCGATTTGCGTTTTCGCCGTATTGGCGACATCGTCGCCAATACTCAAGTGATTTACGATGAAGTCAAAGCCAAGCGCGGCGCCATCAAAAAAGTCGAGCCGATGGCCGCACCTTTCCCGCTCACGCCAGAGCAACAACGTAGCTTGATTGACTTGATGGAGCGTGAAAAAAGCATTCCGCACGCACGCTTACTCGAATTGGCAAC
>JACPVY010000145.1 GCA_016197345.1 Burkholderiales bacterium | reverse complement strand
TAGAGCAACCGCCGGGCTAGCGGAAAGTGCGCCATGCTTGGTGACGGATTGGGTGCTAAGCCAATTTGCGGAATCAAAGAATATCGCGCAAAATCGCTTTAATCATTTTGTCCAACAAGGTGCCGGGACTAAGGCAATTTGGGCAGACCTGAAAAATCAAATATACCTAGGGAATGAGCAATTTGTGGCCGAAATGCAAAGCAAACTCAGGCCACAGCAATCCCTCAAAGATATCCCCAAAAAGCAAAAACAAGAGGCCATCAAGCCCTTGGATTTTTTTGCCAATCTAGGAAAAACGCGAGATGAATGCATGGCACTAGCCTATTTGAGTGGGCACTATACGCTTGAGCAAGTTGGTAAGTATTTTGGTGTGAGTTATGCCACGGTGAGTCGTGCGGTGAAGCGATTTGAAGGTCGCCTTGGAGAAAATTGACTAAGATGTAAAATGTAAGGCCTGACCCCAGCTTTTCAGCTTTTAGGCTTGCGCCACCAAGGGCAAATCCAGCGTAAAACATGTCCCCGCATCGCCATGCGCGCGATTGCTAGAGACGCGGATTTGGCCACCTAAAATCGAGGTGACGATGTTATAACAAACGCTTAAGCCCAAGCCTTTACCACCTTGCCCCATCTTGGTCGTAAAAAATGGATCGAAGATGTGTTTCAAATCGCATTCGGCAATGCCGATGCCGTCATCGCAAAAGGTGATTAACACGCGGCCCGCTTCTTTGCGCTTCGCACTGAGTTGCATTTTGCCGCCGCTACAGCCTTCAAACGCGTGCATCAGGGAATTATTGACGAGGTTGGCCAGCACTTGGCCGTATGGCCCCGGATAGCTATCGAGCACGATATCCGGCGCAATATCGCAGTCGATTTCCAAGCCCTGCGATTTGACTTGGTTGATCAAGGTCGCCAGCACTTCAAGGCTGGTCAAGCGCAAATCAAACACCCGGCGCTGGACGCTGGTTCTATCCACTGCCACTTGCTTAAAGCTATTCACCAATTGCGCCGAGTTACGCAGATTGCGCATCAAGACTTGCGCCGCTTCTTGCGCATCCTGCAAATAATCTTCCAATTCATTGCGATGCAGGCGATTATTGCGTAACTTCTCTAGTAAGAGATCGATATTGTCTTGTAGCGAACTAGCCATCATGATGCCATTGCCTAGCGGCGTATTCAGTTCATGCGCGACGCCCGCTACCAAGCCCCCTAGCGCCGCCAATTTTTCTTGCGCCACCAGCATGTCTTGCGCTTCCTGTAATTGGCGATAGGCCACACCATTTTCCAAGGCAATTGCAGCATACGAGCATAGCGTGCGGAAAATCATGCGTTCGCGTTCGCCAAAGGCACGCACTTTATCGGATTGAATCGACATCACGCCAAGCAAATGCTGATCGACGATCAAGGGGCCGAACAATAGCGTCAGCATATTCCGCGTGTTTGGAATCGGATTGGGATTGGTCTGTCCCTCTTCTAGCTCAACCAAAATTTCTTGCCGCTCGCGCGCACAACGTGCCGAAAACGAGGTCGGCGAATCGAAGGAAATACTGCTTGCTGGCAGCACAGTGTTATCAAGACGGCCAAACGAGAATTGCAACTCGTTTTTGCCATAATCGGCGATGTAAATCGAGAGCGCAGGTGCATCTAGCAATTTGCGGATGTGTAAATGGAGCGCCGCAAACATCGCTTCAAATTCCAAATTGGCGGTAATTTCGCGCCCAATCTGCCCTAATTCACGCAGTGTCGTCGCGGAATTGGCGAGTTCTTGATTGGCGTGATGTAGCTCGAGATTGGTGGCTAACAAGGTGGATTGCTGCTGTGAGATTTCATTCGTACGCGCCGCAACCTCTTCTGCTAAGGCTTGTTTTTGCAAGTGCAAATATTGGGTGCGGACATGAATCAGCGCAAATACCGCGCCTGCACCGCTGGCCACTAATAGCAATCGGAACCACCACGTTTGATACCAGTCCGGCAAAACGGTGACAGGTATTGCGAGTTCATTGGTGGTCGCTAACCCGTCTCGGTTGGAACCCCGTAAGCGCAGCGTGTATTGACCGGGTGGCAAATTGGTGTAGGCCGCTAGGCGGCGACTGGCATCGCTTTCCATCCAATTTGGATCAAAACCGACTAACTGGTAGAAGTAGCGATTTTTCTCAGGCGCAGAAAAGTCGAGCGCCGCAAATTCTACTGCTAAGCTATTCGCCTGTGCCGTGACGAGAATTTCTGGGCTATTGTCGCGTTGTAAATTCAGTGCGCCAGTGGCGACCACCTTACCGCCAACGCGCACATCGGTCACCACAATGCGCGGGCGATAATCCCAATGTAGCAAACGTTCTGGTTGCAATACGGTAAGGCCACCTGCCGCGCCAAATAATAATTCGCCATTCTTATTCACCGCCCCCGAATTGGCCCAATACGTCGCAAACTGTACGCCATCGGCGCGGCGCCAAGCCTGTACCGCTAAGGTATCGTGTGCAATGCGGGCCAGCCCGCCATCGGTGCTAACCCAAATATTACCTTGGGCGTCTTGCAGCAATTGATTGACGATGGCATTCGGCAAGCCATTGCTGAGATTGAAATGGCGAAAGATAGCCTGTCCCTTTTCATTACGCCCTAGCCAGAGATTGACACCACCGCCCGAAGTGCCAACCCAAATTCGCCCAGCTTGATCGCATAGAATCGAGGTGATAAAACCATGGGACAGACCATCGCTACGACTATTATCAGCTAAAATTTGCTCTAGCTTACCCGTCGCCGGGTTCACTTGATTTAGCCCATTCCACGTGCCAATCCACAACTGTCCCGCTTTATCTTTGGCAAAGCTGGCAATCCGTTGATCGCTCAATTGCGGCGAAAAACTCGCCAATTCTGCATGGCTATCACTCGCAATCTCACCGTTATAGGCCGGAATAATCCACATCCCATCGGTGCTACCTAGCCAGATTTTGTCGTCCTCAGCAAACAAGGTTTTGATGCTACGCGTGGTTTTGCGCGGCGGCAGCGCTAATAATTCGACCTCTTTGCTGCCGGGAAGATGCCGATATAAACCGCGATTTGTCCCGATATAGATATGCGGCCCCCATTCAGCGAGCGCCAATACCTGGGTTTGTGGCAGCGTGTTATTCGGCTTTTTCGGATCAGGGCGTAAGCTTTGCACTACGCCCATTTGTGGATGCAAGACATCAACCCCGTTCGCCCCTAAACCGAGCCAAATTGAGCCATCTTTCGCCACCAATATCGACCAAATATCGCGGTCGCCTATCTTTCCCGGCAAATTCGGATTGCCCACCAAATTCAACAAGCCATGCTGATGTGGATCATGGCGGGACAGACCACGGAGGCCCGCCACCCACACCAAGCCGCTATGGTCTTGGAACATCGCCTGTACGGCATCATCGGCGAGCGAGGTGGGCGTGCTGGGATCGTGAAAGATATGGTGTAGCGTAAGATTTTTCAGAGAAATGGCAAAGATGCCGTGATTTGCGCTCGAGAGCCAAACCTCGTCTGCGCTCACCGCGACGATATTATTGATCATCGCCTTCCCTAGGCTCGCGTGGGGAATCAATTGCTGCAAGTTTTGCACCTTGCCGCTAGCGGGATCGAAAATATATGCCCCTTGGCGGGTGCCTATCCACAACTTGCCGTCTGGCGCTTGCCACAGCGCGCGGATATCGGGTTGGCTTTCACCCGGCGCCAGAAGCGCTTGCGGCACTAGCTTTTCACCTTCCATCTTGGCCAAACCGCGCCCTGTGCCTAGCCACAATTGCCCTTGCTTGGTACGCAGCAGACTGGAAATGCGCTGATCTGGCAGGCTATTCGGGTCTTTATCATCATGTAACCAGCGCCGTATGGTTTTGCCATCGCCCGCCAGATGATTGAGGCCACCTTGCGTGCCTATCCACAAGCCGCCGGCACCATCATCCACCAGCGCATACACGCTGGAATTGGATAAACCTTGTGCGCTGGCGCTGATGGTAGAGAAGCGGTCGTTGATGGCGTCATAGCGGCTGAGGCCACCGCTAGTACTGCCTATCCACAACTGACCACGTTGGTCGAGATGCAGTACTTGGATCAAATCGTCAGGCAAGCTAGTGCTAGAGCGCGCATCGGCAGCAAAAACGCGGAAGCGATAACCATCCCAACGCGCTAACCCACCTTGCGTCCCAACCCACAAAAATCCTTCGCGGTCTTGCGCAATGCTAGTTGCCACCGCATGCGGCAAACCATTATCGACATCGAAATGCGAAAACGTTGTTTCCGCCAGATTTTCCCACGCTAGCTCCGCGCTATGCAGGCTAAGTGGTGTGCATAACAATCCACAGATAAAAAAAAGATCCGCCCTTAGCCGCAACAAGCTTGCCAATAGCAAAGCAGCGCAGCGATAAAAGCGCAATTTGGTCATCAGTGCAGTGGGGAAAAGAAGTGTGGCCTTGATTGTGCCTGAAATTTGCCTAACGCTGGCGTTTGTTGCGGGAGAAACACTGGTTGTGGTGGATTATGCGGTGGGGAGTGGGGATAGTTTGCAGAAATTGCTGTTGGTAAATGATTTTCGACTGAGCTGCGGTAAGCTCAGGTTGTGTGAGTGAAATATCAATAGTTATTTATACATTGGAGCTATTTTTAAAATATAAGTAACGACGCAACTGAATACTTAGCTTGGCCATCTCCACCAGCGCTTTGAGCGTGGGTTAGCGCGTGATTTGCGGCCGGATTTTGCAGAAAAATAAGGTTGGTTAGGGCGCGCATCATTCGACGGTTGGCATGCCATCCGCCTCGCGCACCCTACAAAATGAGCGTTACGCCGCCTCCTCCCTCGGATCACGCGCTAGCAAGCGCGCTACCATCACGTTCGCCGCATCGCCATCAAACAACACACCCGCCACCGCATTCGTAATCGGCATTTCGACGTTCATGCGCGCTGCCAGCGTACGTACTGAGCGTGCGCAGGGGACGCCTTCAGCGACGTGTCCCAATTCGTTGACGATTTGCTCTAGCGCTTTGCCTTGTGCTAAGCCCAAGCCCACTTTCCGATTGCGGGACAGATCGCCGGTGCAGGTCAAAATCAAATCGCCCATGCCGGTCAAACCCATGAAGGTCTCTAACTGTCCGCCTAGCGCTAAGCCTAGGCGCGTGATTTCAGCTAAGCCACGGGTGATTAGGGCGGCTCTCGCGTTCAGGCCCAAGCCTAGGCCATCGGCAATGCCGGTGGCGATGGCGAGGATGTTTTTGACTGCGCCGCCGACTTCGACGCCGACGATGTCGTCGCTAGTGTAGAGCCGGATTTGCCCGCCATGCACGGCGGCCACGACTTGCTCGCGCAAATGGGCGTCGTTCGCGGCGATGGTCAGCGCGCATGGCAGACCGCGTGCGACTTCTTGCGCGAACGAAGGGCCAGAAAGGGCGCCGCCGATGAAATCTTTGCCCAGTTCTTCAGCGACGATTTGGTGCGGCAGCATGCCGCTACCGCCTTCAAAGCCTTTGCAAAGCCAAACCAGATGCGGGATGTCGTGGCTTTGCAGGCGTTGTGCTAGCGGGCGCAGACCGGCGACCGGGCAGGCGGCGATCAAGAGGCCGTGTTTGCCGTGGTTGACGGCGGCGTCGAAATCGCTAGTGGCGGTGAGGCTATCGGGCAAGTGGTAGCCGGGGAGATAGGCTTTGTTTTCGCGCGCGGCTTGAGCTTCAGCCATCGCCGCTTCATTTCTGCCCCATAGCATGACCGGGTGGCGTTGTGCCAGCGCGATGGCGACGGCGCTGCCCCACGCGCCTGCGCCTAGCACGCTAACGGGGAGGTTTTTACTCAAGGCGGTGACAGAAAATTGCGGCATGACCAGACTCCTTAGCATGAACTTAGCTTGAATACCGTTGGAACTACTCGCCCCAGACTTCAGTTGCTTTGACAAAGCCAGTTTGGCCGTCTTTGTGCTTGACCTTGAGCCAGCCATTCACCGCTTGATCGCTTTGCAATTCTAGCAAGACGCCTTTGTCGGCCGTGAAATTGATGAAGCCGCCGTCATCGGCATTTGCGCGCACTTTGGCGTTGGCTACTTGTACCACAACATTGCGCTTGGCGACCAAAGCTTTGGCTTCGACCCACGCTAGGCCACCGCTAGCGTCGCGCACTTTGGCCCATTCGCCATAGCTGAGTACGATTTCAACTGGCATGCCGCGCGGCGCGATGAAGAGTTTTTTGCCTTTCGCGGAAGGGGCGTCATACAAAATAGCGGGATTGGCGCCGACAGCTTTGTATTCCAGCGCATTAGCGGCTTGGCTAACGAGCAGAAAAGCGCCAGCAATGAATGGTGATAGGCAGAGTGACAAGCGGGGAAATCTCATTGCGTGACCTGTGAAAAAGAAGCCTAGAAAGTCAAACGACGCTGGCGGAGTAATCCGGCAGCGTCGCCTATTTTTAATACGCTAGCAATTAATGTGTTTTTGCTTCGCCAGCTTTTTGCTGTTCAGCGATTGCTGCCAAACGTTGTTGGTAGAACGCTTCGAAATTCAATTCTGCCAAGTGGATTGGAGGGAAGCCGGAACGGGTGATCATATCGGCGATGTTAGCGCGCAGGTATGGATAGATGATGTTCGGGCAGCCAATGCCGAGCAATGGGTCGAGTTGATCTGCTGGGATGTTGCGGATTTCGAAAATGCCAGCTTGTTTGCCTTCGACCAAGAATGCCACTTTGTCTTTGACTTTAGCGGTGACGGTGATCGTCACGGTGGTTTCGAAAATGCCTTCAGCCAACAATTCTGCGCCGACATCCACCGACACTTCAATCGCAGGCGCTTCTTGTTCCAAGAAGATTGCTGGGGAGTTTGGTTGCTCCAACGACATGTCTTTCAAATAGACGCGTTGAATTTGGAATGTAGGCTGTTGGTTTTCGTCAGACATGGGAAGCTTTCAATGGAAGTTAAAGAATGGCAAAGCTTAAAAACTAAGCATTGACAAAAATATCAAAATCTAATTTTACAACGCGAACAGGTATTCTTCGTCCCCCGCGTGTTTTATATTTCTACTCGGCGATCACCGGCGTTGCACTAAGGAAATTTCCTCGCCCAGCGCGGCTTCCGAGATGATACAGAAGCTTTACGCCGATTGCAGCAATAAATCGAGTTTTCCGGCGCGATCTAAGGCACTCAAATCATCGAATCCGCCGACATGGGTATTCCCGATATAAATCTGTGGCACCGTGCGTCGCCCGGTTTTTTCCATCATTTCGCTGCGCAATTCTGGATTGAGATCGACACGGATTTTTTCGATGTCGGTCACGCCTTTGGCGCTCAACAAGCGCTCTGCCATGATGCAATAAGGGCAGGTGCCAGTGCTATACATTACAACGGTGGAACTCATTTTTTCTCCAAAACGGCTGGCCCACACAGCACCGCAGGGCCAAGCGATATGAAACATGCATGCCAACGAGTACTGCTAACGGCATGTGGTGGGTATGCGCAAAATTTCAAGACAAACCGCCGAAATTTTGCGCGGCAGATTATTTTTTAGCGTCTGAATCGTTCGCCGCCGCGCGGATCACAGGCAAACC
>JACPVY010000225.1 GCA_016197345.1 Burkholderiales bacterium | reverse complement strand
GGACAAGCTTTGACTATGCCTGCTTATGGCAAAGCTTGTACGATTTTGTTTTGCAAGTCCAGTTGATAGCGCTTACCAAACTCGTCAATCACCAGTACAGTTTTGTTTTGCGCTTGCCAAACCAGCTTGCTAATAAAGCGGTCTTGCACGTCTTCTTCCATTTCTTGATCGTATTTGATTTGATAGACTTGCAACAGCCATAGCGTTTTGCCACTGGCGACATCAAACGCTTCCAAATAGCCACCGTTTTGCGACAAGCCGCGAGCGCGTCCAGCGTTCACGGCTTCTAGCCTGATACCGTCGATGATCAACGGCGTGACTACTTCTGGGCCGACACGCTTGGGCGACATCCCCATTTCACCATCCATATCCATCATTGTTTCTCCGTTTGATTATTTGCATACTGTGGTTCGGTCAGCTTCCGATAAAACCCCAGCCAAACCGAACGCAAAGTAACCTCCGCTATCTGCATTTTCTAGCGCTTCTGCATATGGAAAACTACTTGAATACTTTGCGTCGCGCTGGAAATGTATTTGGGGATGTGGCATACGCTTGTCGTAGCAAGCGCAAAACCGCTATAAAACCAGCACCATGCTAGACTGCCATCTCTGCACCGTTGAGATCATCATGTCGCTAGCGCCCGTTCATTCTGCCTTACAATGCCGCCCAAGCTGCGGTGCTTGTTGTATTGCCCCCTCAATTTCCTCGCCTATCCCCGGTATGCCGCAAGGGAAACCTGCTGGCGTGCGATGTGTGCAGTTGGATCAGGAAAATCGTTGTAAAATTTTTCAAGACCCAGCGCGACCCACGGTTTGTAGTAGTTTGCAACCCGCATTCGACATGTGTGGCGACAATCGCGAACACGCTATGCTATGGTTGACGCGCCTAGAGCAGCAGACTGCAAACTGACCGCTGCAACTCGCATTGCCACTTCGCATTTTTACCCGAAAGGAAATCCCATGTTGCGCCATTCCCGTGTATTGCATTGGCTAGGCACGTTCGTTTTGCTCACGCTCTTGGCTGGCTGCGGCACGATGGCGTTATTTGGTTCGCGTGATACAACGATTCCGCTTGCGCGCATTCAAGAAGGCTTCGACAAGCGTTTTCCACTGAATCATCGCGTGATGGAAATGTTTGATATCAAGCTGACGGCACCTCGTATCTCGCTGTCGCCTGAAGATAATCGCGTCATCGCTAGTTTTGAGTTGGTGGTATTGCCACCGCTGACCAGTAAAACTTGGCGCGGTAGTTTTAAATTATCGGGCGGGCTGAGAATTGATAGCGCCAGCAATACCATTTATCTGCGCGACGCCAAAATCGAAGACTTTAGCGTCGAGACTAGCGATCCCGCCTATAAACGTCAAATCGCCAAATTGGGTAGCCTGTTATTAGATCGCTACGTGCAAGAAACCCCGGTCTATACCCTCACTAGCGAGCAAACCCGCTTGCTTGGCACCGATTATTCCCTCGTCAAAATTAACGCTCGTTCTGACGCTCTCGTGTTAAGCTTCGAGCCGATTAAAAAATAACGACCAATTTGGTCTAGCCGTGTTGTTACCGCCTTGTCGTGCAAATGCGCGGCCTTCGTTGCAACGCCGCGCTGGAACAATTGTACGTAAGCCCGTAAGTACGTTTTTGCACTCGTTGTCACCTCTTTTTACCATCGGTTATGGATCAATTACTCGCAATACAAGCCTTTATCATGGGCTTGGTGGAAGGCTTTACTGAATTTTTGCCTATTTCTTCAACTGGCCATTTGATTTTGGCGGGGAGTCTGCTCAAATTCACGGGCGAAAAAGTCAAAGTATTTGAAATTGTGATTCAAGCGGCGGCTTTACTCGCCGTGGTGTGGGAGTATCGCGTCAAGATCGCGCAAACCTTAACGGGCATGTTTAGTGACGATAAAGCGCGTCGCTTTGCCATCAATGTCGTGATTGGCTTTTTACCCGCCGCCCTGCTCGGCGTTTTGTTGAGCCGCAAAATCAAAGATTATTTGTTCAAGCCCGTGCCAGTAGCGTTAGCGTTTATCATCGGCGGCTTTATCATTTTCTGGGTTGAAAATCGGCAAAAAGCGAAAGAAGTGCAAGGCTTGACCGCGCGCATCACAAATGTCGATCAAATGACGATGATCGATGCGCTGAAAGTCGGATTTGCGCAAACGCTAGCCCTGATTCCCGGCACTTCCCGCTCTGGCGCAACGATTATCGGCGGCATGATGCTCGGCTTATCGCGTCAAGTAGCCACCGAATTTTCCTTCTTCTTAGCGATTCCGACCTTGATCGGCGCGACAGTGTATTCGCTGTACAAAGAGCGCGCCTTATTGTCTGCCGCGGATTTGCCGATGTTTGGCGTCGGTTCCTTAGCGGCATTCATTTCCGCCTTTTTGTGTGTGCGCTGGTTGCTGCGCTATATCAGTAGCCACG
>JACPVY010000224.1 GCA_016197345.1 Burkholderiales bacterium | reverse complement strand
TGGCAAAGGTTTAGATGAAAGTGTCGTAATACAGACGACGACTTGTTCTGGTGACGAAAAACGAAATGTGAAATTGCCGAATTCAACACATAAAACCAGAAAACCTTTCCCCAAGATGGGTTTCGGCACTGCTGGCAAAAAATCGCTTGCCCCAAGCCATGTTTCACCCGGCGGTTCGATGTGAACCCAATATGCCATTGGTAAATTTCGCCAATCTTGGGTGAATTCAAAATACCAATTCGCGGCCATGTGCTTCCTTCAGATCACGATTCAACTAAAAGCCAAACATTCAAATTTCTTACGAAATCCAAAGCCTATTCAGCCGCACAACTTTTTCGATAGACGGCATAGCGCAATAGCGATATGACGCACCACACAAATGTCCCCATTGAAATTCAAGATACCAATCTGGGCCACCATTCAATGGCGCAATTGCGGCAAGCCCAATTTCATGCCGCCTGCCAAATATTTTTTCATTGGGGCGAGAATATATCATTGGCGAAAGCCATTTTTGCTCGATCAACACCGCATGAAAGCGCGCATAGCTGCTGACATCCTTAGCGTGTATGCCATGACGATCAATGAACCAAACGCGACGCGGTGGATGCTGACTACAAGACGCCCCATCCTCACTCAGACTGGCATAAAGGCGTACCCAAGTGCCAACGCATCCCACATCTTCAGGCAATTGCCGCCATTCTATTTCCACTTGCGCCAAGATAGCGAGGGTTTGCCAATCCATTTGAAATTTCCATCAAAAAAATATTTACAGCCCACAATAGGCGACGTAGCGATCTAACCAGTCACGCTAGCGGAAAGTTGCCTCTTGAAATAAACCGCATAGATCCACTCAATCCGAGCGCTGGTGAAAAGCGCCTTGCAAAATCGGGGAGCGGCATTGCGTGCTCTAAACTGCGCCACATTTATCAATAAACTGGCGCAGTTTCATCAACTGCGCCACAACTTCCTAAAACTGCGCCAACGTCACCATGCATCCAACACAATTTTTTTTGCTAAAAATAACGACATGGATATATCGCCAAGTTTAATCAGCAGAGAATATGCGAGGATTCAAATTCGCATCCCAGTTTTGTTATCGAACTTCATTGAAAATGAAATCACCATGCCGCAAATTCTTCTCGAAGGCTACACCGTTGACGAAATTTTAGCGCTACCGCAAGCCACACTAGACGCCCTCGTTTTGCGTGACGAAGCGCTTGTCTTCAAAATTGGTAGCGCTAATATTCTTGGCAAATTCAAGGTCGAGGATAAAACACTATTGATCGAACTGGCCCATATTGATGGCGGTGGCGAAGGTGCCCTGCCCAGTTTAGCTTCGCTGCTCGAACGCTATGCTAAACAACAGGGACTGACTAGGCTAGAGTGGCGCGTGCATGCTGTTCATTGTGCCAAACCCAATCTCAAATTGCGGCGCGTGCTTGAACGCCGTGGCTTCGTCGTGCGCGAAGTTACAGGCGTCGGCGAATGCTATTGGCTACGCGTCGATGTGCAAGCAAACATGGTGATTTAGCGCCGCACATCCGCCATTAGCCTGCGCAACGCTAAGCCCAATTTGCCAATATCGGAAATGCCGACGCTCAACTGCGCGCCTAGGCTTTGCGCTATTGGGGACAGTTCTGTGACAACGAAATCGGGGCGCGCAGTATGTATCGTTAAGTGTGCGCCATGCTTCATCCAATGGGGCGTAATCAGTTTTAGATGGGATTCTGCCGTAAATTTGCGGCGCAATTCTTCTTCTAGCAAGGCGATATCAATCACTGGCTGTTGTGCACATGTCCCTTTTTGCGGTTTAACGGTTGGCAGTTGGAAACTGGCATAGATGCAAATTTCCGCGCCATCAAGCGCATAAACATTTGCACCATAGCGATACCCTAACACCGCCAAACGCTTGCGCCGCTCAATTCCTGATACCAAAACACAGCCACCCGCCACACTAGCCTTGCCATCATTGACAAGCTGGGCGAAATTCTCTGCTTTCGTTTGCTCGTCTTCGCCATTGAAACTGATCGCTAGCCGTTTCGTTACCGCCCTTGACGCGCCTAGCTGCTTTTTTGCGGTGATGAAGGTGGACTGATCTAGTGGCCCACTGATCGCCTCGACGGCAAGCGGCCTCGCCCCAGCAAATTCATGCAGAAAATCCGCTGCTTCTTTGAGCGACTGTTCATCTGGGCTACCGAAGTCGCATACCGCAGTCGTCAGAAAAACAAGATCACCATGTAAATACGATTGCCCGATTTCTGATATGTCCCTCTTTGCCAATTCTTGTGCATCTAGGTGGTTGCTAGCACGTACCACCGCTAACAGGTATAGCGTTTCGTGTACGTGAATATCTCCCGTGACCAGATATGCCCCCTTTTTCCATGCTAACGAGCGTAGCTCTGGAAACTCGTCACCCAAGCCATAGCTCAGTGCAATCACCGAGCGCCCGATGGCAAGCAACTGACTCGGCGTTTCACGCCATTCTGGCAACGCAGCGCTGCAAATGCCTTCATCTAACATCAACTGCCGCCAATCAGGCGGAAGGCTGCTGCTTGGCGTCCACGTCGGTAACAACAAGGAGAGATAGTCGTTAGCGTCGCGCACCGCCTCGAATTTCGCGACCATCACGCATTCGCCGCTGTTATTGCCTGAATAAGCCTGCCAAATCGCGATGGGCGGCACTTTGCGTGCTACTTTGTTCGCTACATTTGCATTGTCTTTGCAGCGGGTACAGCCATTTCGCTGCGCTGGTTGCGCTAGCCGACTGCCTTGATTCTGCCAAGCCTCTACAATTTCCTGCGCAGTGGTGGCGGGCAAGCCGCCATCTTGAAACGAGCATCCCAAGATTTTTTGATCTGGCGTGATGGTGACAAAATCCAAACCCGCGCCGCAATCGCCAAAACCATCGGCGCCATCAAAGAGCCGATCTAGTGGGATCGTGTCACCAAAACACACAGATAATCGACACGCTAGCGGCGCATCTTGCGCGATAGCGGCGAGCCGCGCGCGCCCCGCTAGGCTGAGTTGCTTGCTGGCATCTGGCCCGATGTAGGCTAATAGGGACAGATCATAACAACCTAGCACCACCAATTCCGCCATGAGTGCCGGTAATTTTTCAAGCATGGCATCATCAACGATCAGGTTTGCGCCCCAACGTTGGCCGTATGCCGCTAGCACGCGGCACCCATCGCGCCAACCTGTCCCCTCGTAAATCGACACTCGCACTTGGCCGAAGCGTCCAGCATAGGGGGCAAAGCTGGTTTTGCTGATCAAAGTGCCGTTTGTGGTCACGTTCAACACCAGTGGCGTATTGGCATACAAATCCTCTACCAATTCAGCAAAGCCACGAAAGGCAAAAGGCTCGCCACCGCCAAAAGCCACTTCCAAAGTACCAGCGGCGGCTAAACCGCTAAGCGCAGCACTAGCAGAAGCGACAGTCC
>JACPVY010000223.1 GCA_016197345.1 Burkholderiales bacterium | reverse complement strand
GCGACGATTTTGTTGTCGTACACATCTTTTGCAACCGCACCAGATTTAGCGCGACGCACGCTTTCGATATCGGCGTTCCACAGTGCGGAAAGGTATTCGGAGCTAACGGTCGGGGCGGCGTATTTAGCGGCGCTGCTGATGGAACCGTTATAGCCAGCGTAGATGGAATCGCCGTAAGCGACGACGCGGTATTTAGTGGTGGTCGCAGCGCGATCGACAGTCCATGAAACGTTTTGATTGAGGGTGCTAGCGGAAACTTCTGTAGCGGTAGCAGCAAGGGCGAGTAAGGCAACTGCAGGAAATAGCTTGTGCAAGGCAAGGCGAATGCGGGTATTCATGTTGTTGTGTCTCCAATTGTGGCGGTTTTTTGTGGTGTTTTTGTTGTGCTTTTATTTTTCTTAGATGTGCTGCATGAAGATTGTATTTTTTGGAAATATTCTCCTTTCGATTTTTAACTTTGGGAAATTGATGCGAGGAAGAGCAAAGCGAGCAAGTGCTTTATTCAATTAAACCACAAAAAACCGAGCAAATGCTTTATTTTTTATCAAGCTATAGGGAACCTCGAAAAACCTACTGCGCGTGCATCTCTTGGACAGGTGAGTCTCGCTTTGCTCTAGTAAAGCGAGGTTTCTCTGCCCAATATCTGCTCCGCTCGCTACAGTTTTTCGAGGCCGCTTACAGCAGGCGTTATCACGGCCAAAACCTGTGAGGCAAAGCTGCTAGGGGCGGGCGTTGCAGGTTTGAAGCATGCAGCGACATTTGCGGCAGGCCGCTTTGTACAGTTCATCCGCATCGCATACATGGCGCTCATGCAAACCACACCAGCCCGTCCCTTGCGCTAACCAAACGCAAATCAAACACTATTCATGCCCAAAAAAAATCACGCTGAACTGCAAAAAACGCGACGTCAAACGTCAAATTCCCGCCGTTTTCGGTAAAACGCCCTTTTTTTCTCCACTTTTCTGAGCTTTTTGCGCTTTTCAAACGATAAACGCACTCCTTTCCGCAAAATGTGCAGTTCATCGCATTTGCATGGTGGGTGTGTCGCGCATTGCCTAAGATGCCTTCCATCGCACGGCACTTCTCAGTAACAAGCGCCGACAAAACCAACACCCTCTATTTGATATTCAAGGAGTATTTCGATGAAAAATCTCTTCGCCGCGTTGAACAGCAAATTCGCTAAAAGTCTCGCTATTTCCTCGTTGGGCTTTTTGTTCGTCATGCAAGCACAAGCACAGACCGCAGCGCCAACACCTGTCACCTTGGCCGCCTTCAGCGCGGGTGAAGGTGCTTATGCATGGGTGCATGCGGACGGCAAGACGACCAGCCACCTCGAAAGCGCGGCGGACAACAATGCCTTAGCGAGTGTCAAAGCAGCGAATCAAGGTGAATATCTGTGGTTTAGCAGTCAAGGCAAAACCTATGTGCTACGCGATCAAGCCACCTTGAACCGCTTGACGCAAATCTGGGAGCCAGTAGAAAAGATCAGCAAACAAATGCAAACCAGCGCGCAAAACAGCACTAAAAACAGCAGTGACGTGGCCGAACAAATCGAAAAGCTGGCGAACAGCATAGAATCGAAAAACAAGAAAATTGATAAGCTCAATTACAAGCTCAATACCGCAGTCGAACGAGAAAAGGAATCCTATAACGGCCAAATCAAAGAATTAAACGCCAGTTTGGCAGCATTGAATGCAGAAATGGCTAAGCTCAAAGCCAATCTGGCGCCAGTGGAAGATATGGGCAAGCGGTTGGAGCAAGAAAGCAAGCAGGCAGATCTGGCAACGCGTGCATTGATTCAGGAAGTGGTGAAAGGTGGGGCGAAGTTGGCGGTGAATTGAGTGAGCGCGGGCGGCTCAGAACTCATTTGAAAGCAGCGGCGCGCCTGTGCTGGCACAGGTTGGCTGTGTTGCTAAGAAGCCGATAAACTGCGTTCTTATGCCTATCCAGCGGAAGAATCTAGGATAATCTGCGCTTTCGCGTGAACAGCAACGCCGCGCCACAAACTTCGCTTCTACATCCTATGCCTACTTCGCCTTCCGCACATAAACGCATTTTGATCGTCGGCGCTGGCCTCGGTGGCCTCGCACTCGCAATCGCCCTACGCCAACGCGGCTTACGCGCCGACCTGATCGAGCGCCACGCCAATTGGCCGACACACGGTGCTGGCATTTATTTGCTCGGCAATGCGATGCGCAGCGTGGCTAGCTTGGGCGTTGCCGCTGAGGTGCAAAAACAAGGGACACACTTACCAAGCCAAACGCTGCACAATCATCGTGGCAAAAAATTAGTCACGATTGATTTGCCTGCGTATTGGGGTGCGGTGGGGCCATGCATAGGAATACGGCGCGCAAATTTGCAGCAGATTTTGGTCGATCGGCTAAACGCGCTAGCGCTCCCCGCGCCACGTTTTGCCACCACCGTGCAAAGCGTGCAGCAATTGAACGACGCCGTTGTGGTGCAATTGAATGATGCTAGCGAGCATGAATATGATGTCGTGATTGGTGCTGATGGGATACGTTCTTCG
>JACPVY010000222.1 GCA_016197345.1 Burkholderiales bacterium | reverse complement strand
TTTAGCCGCGGTTTGTTTGGTGGTGTGCTTGATCCAATATTTGCGACGCATATCGAGTGGCTCTTCCGATAGCCAGCAAACATCGGCTTGCAAGGTTTTCAGCAATTGCGCAGGCTGCTCTAGCGCGGCCAGCATGTCACCGCGTGAAATATCGAGATATTCTTCCAGCAACACCGTGATCGATTTGCCTGCTTGCGCGCTAGGAATCGAGCCTTCTAGCGTCAAAATATCTTTGACGGTGGCAGTTTTGCCGCTCGGGTCGCGCAGTACGATCAGCGGGTACAACAGGCTCAGCTTGCTAGCGATACCTATAATCTGGCGTCAAGCCTTTGCTGGCGATTGTAGTGTTGACATTATGCTGTGTCGGATAAACCTGCGTACCACCACCTTTCCCAAATTCATCATTCACCAGCTACGTTGTATTGTTGCGTATGGCAATTGCAAGGGAAAATTTGTCAGAGCGTCATGTGTTTGCCAGGAGGTAAGGTAACCTGTCCCATTTTTTTGCTTAGTGCTAAAATTCACTATATTTTTAGCGATAAGAAAGCTATTATTTTATTTTTTATAAAGGGGGACACATGAAATATAAAATGATTTGCTTGTTAATGGCTTGCCTCAGTACTGCTGCCCATGCGGCCGATACTGCGGTGGTGAATGGTAGTGTCGGTAACCGTGAGAAATTGGAAATTTGTCAGCAGAAAGCCGATCAACTCAAAAAGCAGGGGCTGCAGGTCGATGCGTTGTTGAAGAATAATGATGGTTTGTACGACAGCATACGGGAAACCGTGTCGGAGTTGGAAGATCTGAAACGGGTGGTGGCGCAAGGCGATATTCTGGCCAGCAATGCAGCTAACTCAAAAATTGCCAAGCATAATCGCAGCATTTTGCAATATAACGAGCAGGCTTTGTTGGTGCAGAAAAGCAGCGATGCGTATAACAAGACGGTTGAAGACTATAACAAAAGTTGTGGTGGCAAGGTGTTCGATAAGGAGGATCGTCTGCTATTGCATGTGCAGAGCACCCCGACCTTAAACGTGGCCAAACCTGTGCAGCAAGGCAATTAACGCTAGCGTTGAAGCGATTCGATGGTTGGCGTCAGATCGGATGGCGTGGCGCCATCGCCCACCCCAACATGACCAGCACTGGCCCGGAAGTCTCGGGCAAGCCATGCACCATCTGCGCTAGCGTCAAACGAAAAATTCTTTCGTCGGGCCGGCTGCAATTTTCTATCGCAACGATAGGCATATCCGGCGCATAGCCTTGTGCTAATAAGCGTTCTGCTGTCGCAATCGCCTCGCGCCCACCCATGTATTGCACCAGAGTATCGCAGGAGGGCAGGTTTTCTTGCTCGGGTTCACCTAAGCCATTGGTGGAGGTGAAGAAAGCGACGCTACGGGCGATGCCACGCCGTGTCAGCGGCTGGCGGCTGCTGGCGGCGGCGGCGAATGCGGTGGTGATGCCGGGCACGATTTCATAAGAGATACCGGCGTCTTCTAGCGCCCGCAATTCTTCATCGGCACGGCCAAATAGCATAGGGTCGCCGCCTTTCAAACGGACGACGAATGCATGTTGCTGGGCGGCGCTGATGATTTGTTGATTGATCGCCTCTTGCGCCACCGAGCGCTGACCAGCGCGCTTGCCGACCGCCACCAATTGCGCTTGCGGGCAGAGCGTGAGCATTTCGGCGCAGACTAGCGCGTCATAGAGGACGACGTCGGCTTGGGCGAGCAGCTTTGCGCCGCGGACGGTAATCAAATCAATCGCGCCGGGGCCAGCGCCGACCAAATATACTTTGCCGGGGAGGGGGGGAGTGGTGGTTTTGATGATGGTCGGCATGGGGTTTAGTGAGGTGGCAGCGAGTTAAGAGGCTGTCGCAAAAGGCAAAACGCATTTGTAGGGCGGACTGCATGCAGTCCGTCGCATTACGGACAACTTGTTGCCCACGGATTTGATGCGCCGTACAAGATACCTCATTTTGGTGTAATTCCGAATCATGAACGGTGCGAATTGCCCAAATTGCTGTGCAAAGAACGAGATTGACAAACGTGGGCAACGGAGTTGCCCACCCTACGCGAATGCATCTTCTCGTCTAATCAATTCCCCCGTATCATGCCAGCCGCAACGGTTTGGTGCGTCACTTCGTCGATCAAGATGAAGGCACCGGTGGAGTGGATCGCGTCGTAGTTATCGGCCGCGAGCGGTTGCTGTACGGTCAGCGCGATACGGCCAATATCGTTCAAGTTCAAACCATCACCAGTGCGCTGCTCTTGGGTGTTGATGTCGAGTAGCGATTCGACCTTCGTCACTTTAGCCGCGGTTTGTTTGGTGGTGTGCTTGATCCAATATTTGCGACGCATATCGAGTGGCTCTTCCGATAGCCAGCAAACATCGGCTTGCAAGGTTTTCAGCAATTGCGCAGGCTGCTCTAGCGCGGCCAGCATGTCACC
>JACPVY010000221.1 GCA_016197345.1 Burkholderiales bacterium | reverse complement strand
GGCGCGGCAAACATACGCTATTGCTGACGCGCCAAGCGGGGTCGATGTTTTTTCTCGGCGAAATCTTCATCAATCTAGCCTTGCCCGCCGACCAAGCCGTCAGCAATCATTGCGGCCAGTGCCGTGCTTGCATTGATGTTTGTCCAACGCAGGCCATCGTCGCCCCTAGCGTGGTCGATGCGCGGCGCTGTATTTCGTATTTGACGATAGAACTGAAGGGCAGCATCCCCGAAGAATTGAGGCCGCTGCTAGGCAATCGGATTTATGGCTGTGATGATTGCCAATTGATTTGCCCGTGGAATAAATTCGCCCAAAAATCCAATTTGCCGGATTTTGATGTACGGCACGGGCTAGATAGTGCGACCATGCTGGAATTATTCGCGTGGAGCGAAGCTGAATTTTTACGCAAGATGGAAGGCAGCGCGATACGCCGCATCGGCCATGAGCGCTGGCTACGCAATTTAGCGGTGGGCTTAGGCAATGCGGCACAGACTTTAGCCGGTGATGCCGCTATCATCGCGGCGCTACAGGAGCGCATATCCCATCCGTCAGAGCTAGTGCGCGAGCATGTAGCGTGGGCTTTGCAGCAGCACGGAATTTAATCACGTCACAAGGAAAAACATGGCTTGGCTCATTACAAAATATCTCAGCACGGCAGCAATCATCGTTTTGATTTCTGAAATCGCTAAGCGTAGCGACCGCTTGGGTGGCTTGATTGCCGCCTTGCCGCTAGTAACCGTCATGTCCCTAATTTGGCTGCACGTCGAAGGCCAAGCACAAGACAAAATCGCCAACCATGCGTGGTACACCTTCTGGTATGTGCTGCCAACCATGCCTATGTTTTTGCTGTTTCCCTACTTGCTACCGCGCTTAGGCTTTTGGCCGACGCTCGCAGTGAGCGCGCTTGTCACGTTGGTATTGTTTGCCTTGTTTGCGTTCGCGGTGAAACGTTTTGGCATTGTGCTGCTATAAGCTCAGTCGGGAAAGCGCTCGACATGGGTTTCGCCGCGACGGCCAAGATAGCTAACGTGACGCCCCGTTATCCACACCATATAGCCAACGCAACCCGCCGCGAGGGACAGACGTTTGAATTCGGGATACATCACCTCACCCCGCTGTGCTGCGCGTATCGCGTCGACCAGCGCACTAGCATCGAATTGCTCAGCAATCGCCGTCTCTAGCGCTTTTTGCGGCAACGCCAGCGCCGTATCATCGGCGAAGTAATAGGTATTGTTGGCGGCACGGAAATCGACTTGATAAGACTCGACGCCTGCCGCCGACAAGGCCGTCACGACCTCACCAAAATGCATGCGACCTTGATTCGAGCGTTGCACGATTTCTCGCACACTATTTTCTGCGTTCATATTGAATCCTAATTGGGCCCTAAGATAATGGAAATATTTTTAATTGATGTTGTTTGACGATGTGCTGCAAGCTAGCCATCAATAGCTCACGCTGGGCAGGTGCTAAGTCACCAAAAAAATGCGCATCGTTTTGATCGGCCAAGGCCGCTAATTCAGGCACCAGACTGCGGCCGAGCGCCGTCAACACAATTTCTTGCTCGCGCCCGCTGTTAGGCACGGCACGTCGTTGCGCTAAAGCTTTTTCTTCCAAACGGGTGACAATTTTCGAGGCTGCGCCTTTTGTCATCCCTAGCGCGTCGATTAAGTTCAGATGGCTACCACTTTCTTGCTCAAACAAAGTGCGTAGCGCCACCCATTCGGTGACGCTAATGCCCTTATCTGCCAATAGCGCTTGAAAGCGTTGCGTCACATGGTTAGATACAAAGCGCAGCCAAAAACCGAGATGATCTTCCAGCGCGCTAGGGGTATTGCGTTGATCTGACTGCATATTTTCCTCACGGTTTCCATGGAAACAATCGCAGTTTAGTTTCCACGGAAACTTATGTCAAGCTTATTTGCGCACAATAAAAAACGGCCAGCGATACTTTGCTGGCCGTCCTACTACCGCACTACAGGGGGAAACGCACTACGGTGTTGCACTACTCAATACGAACTGCTTAGGTTACAGCTTTTACCACTACAGCTTCTACGACTACAGCTTCTACCGCTACATCTACAACCACCTACTACCCACCACGACTTACTGCACGGAAATGCGACGGGCGTTGCGTTGTTTCAATTTAGGGAGCGTCAATTCCAACACGCCGTCGCTAAAGCGTGCTTGTACTGCATCAGCTTCCACTTCTTCTGGCATTTGGAGGCGACGAGAGAGCTTGCCTTGGAAGCGTTCCACCAACAATTTGCGGCTAGGCGCAGGTGCTGGTGCGGCTGCTTGTGCCTCGTCGGCATTGACAACCTGAGGCTGCACTTTGGCACCAACGCTTGCGGTAATCGTCAATAGCTTGCCTTCAATATCGATCTGAATATCTTCTTTGCGCACGCCGGGCAATTCTGCCAACACTTGATATGCACCTTCGGTTTCACTGACATCCAGACGAATCACACGCACTTCTTGCGCACGGGCTTGTGGGCGGCAATTCGCTTCGCCACTGCGTGGGTGCAGCATGTTGCTCAAAACTTGGTCAAACAAATCGCGTGCGTCGTAATGGGTTGCAGTAGTCATGGTAAGCCTCCAAATAAATTCAACAATGTCAATCAAGGGTCTGCGACGAAGCGCATCAACCGAAAAAATCTGTCCTAGCGAAACACAAGATGACCCACATCAATACAAAAACTCATCGTTAGATAATTATTGACTGTGTTGCTTCGCTTCCTTGATTCGAATATGCGGCATAGCCAGCGCTTTTCAAGGGGCAGCAAAGCGCAGCAATTTGCAACAAATTGTAAGAACAGAATTCGCGCGCTGAGGTCGGTTCTGGCGCCGATTTAATTCACGTTAGAATCTACGCACACCCACTTTGCGGAAACCACCATGTCCTTCATGCATCCTATTTCCCGCCACTTGTTTTCTCCCCATTTCTTAATCAGTACGGCGCTCGCGGCGGTGGCCTTCAGCAGCCAAGCGCAAGAAGTCAGCCGCTACCAAACACCCGCCGCAGGCTTGCAAGCGATTATTGATGCGCCACGCCAGCCACAACTCTTGCTCAGCCCCAAGCGCAATCTAGCGGCAATGCTACAAACGCCAAACTTGCCACCGATTGCGCAAGTCGCGCAACCAGAATTGAAGCTAGCTGGCGTGCGCATACATCCGCGCACCTATGCCGCCAGCCGCTTCTTTTATGGGACAGATTTGTGGTCTAGCCTTTACCAACGTCGTAGAAAACGGCGTCGAGCTATGGTTGGTGGATGTCGAAAAACGGCAAGCGCGGCGCGTGCCCACGCCTTTGTTAAACATTGTGTTTGGCAATGGTTTTGAATGGTTGCCAGATAGCCACCGCTTGCTGCTACAAACCAAACCCGCGCTATTACCGCCGCTGCCGCCACCATTTGAAGCACCACGTGGCCCGAATGTGCAACAAAGCGATAATAGCGGGACACAACGCTCACTGCGTACCTACCCCGATCTCCTCAAAAACGACAGCGATACGCGCCAGTTTGTTCATTACACCAGCGTGCAATTAGCGCTGCTCGATATCGCGGCGACGAAAACAGGGACACTCAAAAACATCGGCAAAGCAGCGCAATATGACGACGTGCAAGTCTCGCCCGATGGCAAATACATTTTGACGCAAAGCCTGCAAGCACCGTTTTCTTATGCTGTCCCCTTTGATCATTTTGCCCACAAGGTAGAAGTGCTCGACCTGCAAGGCAAACCCGTCCACAGCTTTGCGACGCGGCCCTTGGTGGAGGGTTTAGCGAGTGGCGCCGATGCAGTCATGCCGGGCATGCGCGATGTGCAATGGCGCGCCGATGCACCTGCAAGCGTAATTTGGGCCGAAGCCTTGGATGGCGGTGATCCCAATAAAAACGCTGATAAGCCTGACACCCTGCGCGATGCCGTGTACTCCCTCGCCGCGCCATTTACTGCTAGCCCGCAACCACTGCTACAACTCAAAACCCGGTGGCGCATCAATCCTGAACAAGCTGCCAGTAGCGCGAAGCTGATTTTCGACCGTTCCAGCGAAGACCGCTATAACGCGCCCGGCACACCTGCCCAGCGCATAGACGAAAATGGGCAGCAGCGCTTGCTATTTGCCGCCGCGAGCGGCCCGCAAGCGAATAGTATTTTGCTGATAGGCGAAGGGGCTTCTAGCGAAGGGGACAAACCATTTTTGGATCGCTTCAATCTCGACGATCTCAGCAAAACCCGGCTTTTCCACAGCAAAGCGCCCTATTTCGAAAAAGTCGCCGCCGTGCTTAGCGATGACGGTAGCAAGATTTTAGAAACGCGCGAAGCACCGGATGAACAACCCAATTTCTATTTGCGGGACACCTCTAGCACAACAGGCAAAGAGACAGAGGTGCAAGCCCTGACGCATTTTCCCCATCCTTATCCGCAATTGAAAGCCGTCAAAAAGGAATTGATACGCTATCGCCGGAAAGATGGTGTCGAATTAACCGCTGATTTGTATTTGCCGCCAAACTACGATGCCAAGCGCGATGGGCGTTTGCCGCTCTTGATGTGGGCTTACCCGCAAGAATTCAAATCTAATTCCGCTGCTAGCCAAGTCACTGGCTCACCCTATCGCTTCAATGCCATAGGTTATAGCGGTGCACTCCCCTTTTTGACACAGGGCTATGCGGTTCTTGACCGCCCCGCGATGCCAATCGTAGGCGAAGGCAAGGCCGAGCCAAATGACACTTATCTGCCGCAATTGATTAGCAATGCAGAGGCGGCGGTGGATGAAGTGGTGCGTCGTGGCGTTGCTGATCGTCATCGGATTGCAATTGGCGGCCATTCGTATGGCGCTTTCATGACCGCCAATTTGCTGGCTCACACGCGCTTGTTTGCAGCGGGCATCGCGCGTAGCGGTGCGTACAACCGCACACTGACACCATTTGGCTTCCAAGCCGAAGAGCGCAATTTCTGGCAAGCGAAAGAGGTGTATCAAGCCATGGCGCCATTCAATTATGCCGACCAAATCAAAGACGCATTACTGCTGATCCACGGCGAACAAGACAATAATCCCGGCACCTTCCCAATCCAAAGCGAACGCATGTATAGCGCAGTAAAAGGGACAGGTGGCAATGTCCGCTTAGTGATGCTGCCGAACGAAAGCCACGGCTATCGCGCGCGTGAGTCGATGTCACATGTGCTGTATGAAAGCAGCGTGTGGCTAGACAAATACGTGAAAAACGCCCCGGCGCCAGCAGCGGCAAGCGCACCCGCTAGCGCGACGCCAGCACCTGCTGCGCCGAAATAAGCAGCTAGCCACTAGCGCATTGGG
>JACPVY010000220.1 GCA_016197345.1 Burkholderiales bacterium | reverse complement strand
AGTGCGCGCTGCCGAATCAGAGTTACGGCGCGCGAAAGAAGAAGTGACCGAGCGCCTAGCGGAAGCGTACTCCGACCTTTTGCGCATCGCACGCACGCGCGCAAGCGCCGCCGCGCGCTTAGCGCAGGTGGTGCAATTGGTAACGCAAGTAGCGCGCCAGACTGAAGCGGGGAAATTGTCAGAACTCGATTTGCAGCAAGCACAAAATGCCGAACTGGATGCCGAGCTAACCAGCAACACGCTAGAGAGTGAATATCAAAGCACCTTGGTGCGCTTACGTTTGCTCGCCGGTGGCGAATTATCGGAAGATTTGGTTGAGTTCAGCCTAGATCACACCAGCCCACGCGATACCACGCGCAATGCAGCTTTGCAGGTCGCACAAGCGCGCGCCACAGCGGCGCAATTGCGGGTGCGCACGCTAGCGGCGACGCTAGCACCCAAAATCGACCTGAATGTACGGCAGCTACTGAATAACCACACCACCCCGCCACAAACCACGGTGCAGCAACGTGGCTGGTCGATTGGAGTGAGTTGGGACATGCCGCTAGGCGGTGAAAACTTCGCCCGCCGCGATGAGTCAATCAGCCGTTCCGCCCAAGCGCAAAGCGACGTCGAACGCGCCGAATTAGCCGCCCGCGCCGAGTTTGAATCCCTCACCCCACGCATCGCCAATTTGCGGCATGCGGTAAGTAATTTGACCACGCAAGAAAGCAAAATGGCCCAGCTAGTGCGCGCCAGCAATATCCAATTTGAAGCCGGGCGCCGCAATTTGCAGCAAATCATTCAAAGCTGGGATAGTTACTTCAACCTGCAACAACGCTTGCACGAGCAAAGGCATAAATTGTTTTTGGCGCAGATGCGGCAATTATCCTTGGCGGGGCAATTGTTGGAAAGTGTTGGCCTAGCCCCTTGATTGTCACCTATCGATGGCATTGCGCACTGAGGGGCTAGCGCTCGCCTTATTCTGCGATCTTACTGATAGACGTGAAAGCCATCATAGTCGGCCTTCCCGATTGCGACACCTAACTGACGCAAAATAGCGTAGGCAGTGCTGACGTGGAACAGAAAGTTCGGTAAGGCGTATTGCAATAGAAAAATCGGCCCCTCAAGCGTCACCACACCCTGCCCGGCTTGGCTGGAATAGCGGCCCTCTTCACTCGCTTCCATTTGGCTAGGCGTCAGCTTGGCTAGAAAATCCGAAGTCCAAGCAAGCCGCGTTTTTAGCGCTGCAAAAGACTCACAACGCTGGTCAAACGTAGGAATGTCCAGCCCCGCGAGCGGCGCACAGGCACGTAAAGCGAAGTTTGCCGCGATCTCGACTTGCGAAACAAAAGGATGCATCGTCGGCGCGAGGCGCGCTTGCAAGACGACTTGTGGATCATTGCCATGTTTTTCAACAAATTCTTCGGCGAGAACGAGCATCTTCGCCAACTGCTCAAGATAGCGGCTAAAGACGGGCACGGAAGCTTGATACATCGTGAGTTGCATAAAAACCCTTATGAAATATGGACGGCAGTGCAGCTTAACTGCGCGATTATGCGGGAATTTAGGCGAGAACCCGATGCGTCGGGTTGAAAGGCTAGGATGAGGGTACAGCGGATGAAGCGCAATCGCGAGCGATTCTGCCTAGCGCAATGAGTGACTCAGCACGCTAGGCGGCGATTCCTGGACAGCTTAGTTGCCGACCTTTGCCTTCATTTTGTCCACATCGGCACGCAAGCGCTGGATTTCATTCAACAGCATTGGCACCAATTTGTGATATTGCACGGTTTCGATTTGGCCATCTTTGCCATGCACCACCAAATCCGGGAAAACTTGCGACACTTCTTCGGCGATCAAGCCATATTCCAAAGGCTTGCTGCCATCGGCATCGGCTTTTTTGTAGTTGTAAGTGACAGGACGCAATTCGTACAAGCGGGCGCTGGTGTCGCCCATGTCTTGGATATTTTCTTTATAGCGTTGTGACGACATCAAGGTGCCGAGCTTGCCGTTTTTATCGACATACACGGTGACGGACGATGCAGCATCGCTAGTTGATTGCGCATACACGCCAGCCATATAGGCGCTGGTTTGCACGT
>JACPVY010000206.1 GCA_016197345.1 Burkholderiales bacterium | reverse complement strand
GACCCCATGCACACCAAGCCATAGGTGCGCATGCCCGCCGCGCGACCGTGATAAGAACGCTCATACCCGACCGCTAAACCGAGCAATAAAGCGCCAAACAAATTGAGAAATAAAATGCCATTGACCGCCAATTCTTGTGGCGACCAATATTGCAGCAGTCTATCGAGATTCATCGTAGCCCCCTGAGAGTTCGGACATCTGCGAGCGGTGCTAAACGGGCAATGCCTAGCGACCATCTTCGCACGCTTTGCTCTGCATGGGCGCATTTTGCTGGCGCGGGCAGGATTCTGCAGGGGCAAACGCTGGTGATAAGGTGCACCAGCGTTGCTTTGCTACATCGTATTTAAATTGCTGTGGTGCGCAAATTGAGCCACGCTAAGGCAGCGCCGCTGACATGAGGCGTCAAACGCTCACGTACTTGTTGATGATACTGATTCAGCCAAGCTTTCTCATCTGGCCGTAGCAAATTCAAGTCTAGGCAACGGGTATCGATAGGGCATAGCGTTAAGGTTTCAAACGAGAGGAAATGGCCAAATTCGGTTTCGCCTGCGCTTTGATTCAAAACTAGGTTTTCGATCCGCACACCCCAGCGACCTGGGCGATAAATCCCTGGTTCAATCGAGGTAATCATGCCGATTTCCATCGTCGTATGGGGTTCAGGTTGGGCGTTATAGGAAATCGACTGCGGGCCTTCATGCACATTCATAAAATAGCCAACACCATGCCCAGTGCCATGACCATATTCGACGCCGCCCGCCCAAATCGGTGCGCGGGCGATTGCGTCTAACATCGGCGATTTGATGCCATACGGAAATTGCGCCCGCGACAGTGCGATCACGCCTTGTAAGACCAGCGTGCAATCACGTTGCTGCGCGGCACTGACCTGCCCCACCGCGACGACGCGGGTGATATCGGTGGTGCCGCCGAGATATTGGCCACCAGAATCAATTAGCAATAAACCATCGCCTTTGATTTGTGCATGCGCCTGCGGTGTGGCGCGGTAATGCGGCAACGCGCCGTTAGCGTTAAAGCCAGCAATCGTCGCAAAGCTAGGGCAAACAAAACCGGGGCGCCGCGCACGCGCTGCTGTAATCTGCGTGTCAACGTCGAGTTCGCTTACCTGCCCCTGTGGCAAGGCTTCTTCCAACCAGGCGAAAAATTCACATAGCGCCGCGCCGTCTTGCTCCATGGTGTGCCGCACATGCGCCACTTCGGCCGCGTTTTTACGCGATTTTTCAAACACGGTGGGATTAATCGCTTCCACCACCTTCACGCCAGCCGCCACCGCATTGCGCAAGCCGAGTGTGATACGGCGCGGATCGAGCAATAAGCTAGCGTCGATAGGCAAGGCAGCAAGACTGGCGGCAGCCGCAGCGTAGGGCCGTAAATGCACGCCATCGGCCTGCAATTGGGCCGCTAATTCGGCATTGATTTTGCCGTCAGCGATGAAGAGTTGCACGCTAGTGGCATCGACTAAGGCATGCGCTAAGAAGACCGGGTTATAGCTGACATCGGCGCCGCGCAAATTCAGCAGATAGCCGATATCGTCTAGCGTTGAAATAAAGTGGTGGGTTGCGCCAAGTTCTTGCATCATACGACGCAATTGCTGCAATTTATCGGCACGACTAGTAATCGCATGTGGTGGCAAATGTTGATAGACGGCAGCGCTAGGCAGATCTGGCCGCTCGTCCCAAATCACGTTCAACAAATCCACCTCGGTTTTCAGGCGTATGCCTTTTTCACTCAATTTTTGCTGCAACACGCGGGCCGCACCCAGACCGAGCACATTGCCATCCACAGCCACGCTCTGGGTGCTCTGCAGATGCTGCGCCAGCCAATCGAAGTGGGCGATGCTACCTGAGCTTTGCACTTTCATTAGCGTAATGCCGCTGCCCGCTAATTCCGTTTCGGCCTGCGCCCAATAGCGGCTATCCGCCCACAAGCCCGCAAAATCGGCGGTGCAAATAAAAGTGCCGACTGAACCATGAAAACCCGACAACCACGTCCTGCCTTGCCAACGTCCTGGCAAATATTCTGACAAATGGGGATCGCTAGAAGGCACGATATAGGCGTCGATTTTCTGTGCCTGCATCACGGCACGTAACGCTTGTACACGTTCAAGAGGGGTGGTGGTTGGAAGTTTGTGGGCTAGGGTATCCATACTGGCTGTCTCGCAAAATGTGGTGGGGGTGTCGTGGCAAAAATCATCAAGCCAGCAACAGATTTCTAGCCGCTATGATACCTCGCCAACGCTAGGCTGGCTGTGCAGATTTATGCATGGAAATAGTTTTCGCAAGAGGTGATAGATGCAGCAGAGCAACCCGGCGACAGCAACTTTCCCCCGCATTTTGTTGCAGCATGCACAAGTGCGCCCCTCGCATCCAGCGTATCGCGAAAAAGACCTCGGCATTTGGCAATGCTGGAACTGGGCGCAGGTAGCGGATGAAGTACGAGCAATGGCCTGCGGTTTGGCGGCGATTGGCTTTCAGCGCGGCATGAATCTGGCCATCATTGGCGACAATCGACCACGCTTGTATTGGGCGATGGTAGCGGCGCAATGTTTGGGCGGCGTGCCCGTCCCTCTGTATCAAGATTCACCCGCTGCTGATCTTGAATTCGTCTTGCAAAATGCCGAGGTGCAATTTGTGATTGCCGAAGATCAAGAGCAAGTCGATAAAATGCTGGCGATTCAAGAAACTATCCCTGCCCTCAAGCATATCGCCTACGACAACGAGCGCGGCATGCGCCACTACCACCAAACTGGTCTACTTTCTATTCGGCAATTGCAAGAACAAGGGCGCGCTTATGATCAAGCCCATCCGCAATTTTTCACGCAGCAAGTTGAGCTAGGCCAAGCGCAAGATACCGCGCTGATTCTCTACACCTCAGGCACCACCGGCAAACCGAAAGGCGTTTGCCAAACCCATGCCTCGCTAATGGCCGCTGCGAGCGGCGGCATCAGTTTTGATCATTTAAGCGAACACGAAGATATTCTGTCTTACCTGCCGATGGCGTGGGTTGGTGATAGCTTGTTTTCTTTCGCGCAAGCGATGATGGCCGGCTTCACCATCAATTGCCCCGAATCGAGCGAAACCGTGATGACGGATTTACGTGAAATCGGCCCGACATATTTCTTTGCTCCGCCGCGCGTATTTGAAAACATGCTGACCAATGTCATGATCCGCATGGAAGATGCGGGTTGGCTCAAGCGCAAGCTTTTCCATCATTTCATCGACGTTGCCCGCACCACCGGTGCCGCGATTCTCGATAAAAAGCCGGTCAGCTTGGGGGAGCGCATCCAATACGGACTTGGTAGTCTATTGATTTACGGGCCGTTGAAAAACGTGCTAGGTCTGTCCCGCGTGCGAGTCGCCTACACTGCAGGTGCAGCAATTGGCCCCGATCTTTTCCGTTTTTACCGCTCACTCGGCGTCAATTTGAAGCAGTTGTACGGCGCGACCGAAACCTGTGCCTATGTTTGCTTGCAACCAGACGGCCACATCAAATTCGATAGCGTCGGCCTGCCCGCACAGGGGGTGGAGGTGAAGCTAGGCGCGCATGGCGAAGTGCTAGTCAAATCCGCCGCGATGCTAAAAGAGTATTTCAAACGCCCCGATGCGACGGCCGAAGTGATTGATAGCGACGGCTATTTTCATACGGGCGACGCAGGGATTTTTGATAGCGATGGCCATTTAAAAATCATCGACCGCGCAGCCGATGTCGGCCAATTGCTCAACGGTGCAATGTTTGCGCCAAATTATGTAGAAAACAAGCTGAAATTCTTCCCTTATATTAAAGAGGTCGTCGCGTTTGGCAATGCGCGCGAAAAAGTCTGTGCGTTTATCAATATCGACATGGAAGCGGTTGGCAACTGGGCCGAGCGACGCGGCCATGGTAAATATTGTGGGGATTAACGGTAAGAATTCATATGAAAAAGATAGCATCACTATATTGTGTCTGAATTATAATTGTATTATAATTAATTAATCTTTAGAGTTAGGTTATAAAATTTATATCAATA
>JACPVY010000205.1 GCA_016197345.1 Burkholderiales bacterium | reverse complement strand
CTTTGCTGGCGGCGAAGTGTTTTTGGCGAAAGACAACGTCAGTCTCGCCATTCGCGCTGAAGAAGTGGGCGTTTTGGCATCGAAAATCGCCGCGTTACCAACGGTACGGCAAGCTTTATATGGCTTGCAATTAGGTTTTCGCCGCGCTCCCGGCCTCGTGGCAGATGGGCGCGATATGGGGACGGTGATCTTTCCGCATGCGATTTTGAAGGTGTTTTTAACCGCAAGTGTAGAAGCACGTTCGCAGCGGCGATATAAGCAATTGATAGAGAAGGGAATTTCTGCTAATATCGACGGTCTTCGGGCAGATCTGGCTGCGCGCGATGAGCGTGATACACAACGCAGCATAGCGCCACTCAAGCCCGCTGAAGGTGCGCACATCCTTGATACCTCGGATATGGGCATAGCGCAGGCAGTCGAGCAAGTCCTCCGTTGGTATGCGGCTTGCAAACATTGAACTGACAAATCGAATACAGAATCAGCCGACGTGGTTTGCACATTGGCGTTGTTGTAAAAATGTAGTGCCGCAATTGTACTTATCGTATCAATTGCAAAGCAGTCTCCGGTGCCAATCTGCCGCGCAAAGCGGGCGTTGGTGTTGAATAACCTAACCCAGTTCAAGGCGCATTTCGCTAGTCTTGCTGGATAACCTGAATATATCAATGACTACTACCTCCTCCGAATTCCAAGGCATGGAAAGCTTTGCAGCGATGTTTGAAGAATCGCTGTCGCGTCAAGACATGCGTTCTGGCGAAGTGATCTCCGCAGAAGTCGTGCGTTTAGACCATAACTTCGTCATCGTCAACGCTGGCTTGAAGTCGGAAGCCTTCATCCCCATCGAAGAATTCAAAAACGATCAAGGCGAACTTGAAGTTAAAGTTGGCGATTTCGTGTCGGTGGCGATTGAATCGCTCGAAAACGGCTTTGGCGACACCATCCTGTCGCGCGACAAAGCTAAGCGTTTGGCCTCTTGGCTGGCGCTGGAAAAAGCCATGGATTCCGGCGAGATCGTAGTCGGCACCGTCAATGGCAAAGTAAAAGGCGGCTTGACCGTCTTGACCAACTCGGTTTACTAAAAAAATTTCTAAATTTTTTTTATGGTGATATTGTTAATACACGAAACGAAAAAGATCGAAACGAGAGTTTTTACCTGTAATTGACT
>JACPVY010000204.1 GCA_016197345.1 Burkholderiales bacterium | reverse complement strand
GGCATCACTCCCGCCACTCAACCGGAGAGCAAGGCGGCGGCCGTGGCCGATCCCTGGCATGTGCTCGACGCCTTCGAGGTTGGGCCGGAGGTCTACGTCCGCTCCCTGGCGCTGGATGCCAAGAGCAACAGCGTCTGGGTCGGCACCTCCACCGGTGTGCACGAGGTCGATCTGGCCAGCCAGAATCTGCAAAACACCTTCACCCGCGCCGAGGGGCTGGCCAACGAGTATGTCTTCTCGATTTTTGTTGATCGCGAGGACGGCAAATGGTTTGGCACCAACGGCGGCGGCGCCTCGCACTACGCCGATGGCAAGTGGCAGGTGCTCTTCCCGATGCACGGCCTGGCCGACTACTGGGTCTACAGCTTTGGCCAGCAGGCCGATGGCGGCCTCTGGATCGGCACCTGGGCCGGGGCCAACTACATTCCTGCCGGGGGGGGCGAGATCAAGACCTACCTCAAGGAGCTGGTGAATGAGTGGGTCTACGGCATCGGCGTCGATTCGAAGCAGCGGGTCTGGTTCGGCACCGAGGGGGGCGTCTCGATGTTCGACGGCCAGCAGTGGCAGGCCTGGACCCACAAGGAGGGGCTGGGGGCGGCCAATGTCAGCAATCTGCCCATCAGCCTCAACACCGGCCTTGGCACCCGCTCCCGCCATGACCTCAATGTCGCTGGTGATGGCCAGTCGACCTACAACCCCAGTTATGTCTTCTGCATCCATGTCGATGGCAAGGACACCGTCTGGGCCGGCACCTGGGGCGGCGGCGTCAGTTATTACGATGGTAAAGCGTGGCGCAGCTACACCAGCAAGGATGGCCTGGCCGGTGACGTGGTCTACAGCATCGCCGAGGGGGCCGATGGTTCGCTCTGGTTCGGCACCGACCGTGGCGTGAGCCGCTTCGATGGCAAGCAGTGGTACAGCTATGGCCGCCAGCAGGGGCTGCTGTCCGACCATGTCTACGCCATCGTGGCGCTGCCGGGCAATGAGGTGTGGGTGGGGAGCCGTGGTGGCGTCACCCGCCTGGGAACAGCAAAAGTAGTGGAGAAGCCCGCAGAGGCTTCGTCAGGTAAAACCGATGAAATGTAGATCGACGATCATGATTGCAGGGGTATACAGGTTATGCAAGCCATGAGCTATAATTTTTCTATATAAGCGTTCGCTAGGCGTTATTTTTAACTACTAGTTACGTGTAAAACCTTAAATGTTTTTACGCGTAATTAATAGTTATTTTTAACTACTAGTTACGCGTAAAAGGTTTAATGTTTTTAAACGTAATAAGTGGTTATTTTTAACTACTAGTTACGCGTACAAACTTTCGAGTTTTAACGCGTAACTAGTAGTTAAATTTTAAAAAATATTCTTTAAATTGTACGTGTAAAAACATGTTGTACCATGTTTTGGAACACGTAAAAAAACGGAATAATACATTTGGTTACGATTAGCCGTAGGATTGTTTTCTATGTGTACCTATGTGTTTTAACATGTAAATGTTGAATATGTAATAACATGATACTACGCGTACAATACACTTATTTTAACGCTTAATTTTGTCAAAAAATGCCGTTCATAAGCGTTTATTCAAACGTTACTACGCGTCAATACGTTTGTTTATCAGGAGAAAAACGCATAAAATTTAACTAGTGTGTATGCCGTGAGCACGCGTAAATATGCGTAAAACGTTTCCGTTTTTTAGCAAAAAGTTACGCGTAAATTTTTTTTCGGGCAATGAGGGTAGAAAAGCTTATACTGCCCGGGTCAGATTATTAGCTCATACTCTTATTTTTGGGATCTAACTTTTTATATATATAGATAAAATTTACTCAAAATTAAATATTTTTCTTTTTACAAG
>JACPVY010000132.1 GCA_016197345.1 Burkholderiales bacterium | reverse complement strand
TTGCGTGAACGTCAATTTAGTCCGCAAGAATTGCTGGCCGCGATCTTGGCTGAAAGTGTACGCCTCAATCCTCACCTCAATTGCATCGTGCAAACTTTGCCGGAGCAAGCGCTACAGCAATATCTGCATTTCCCGGCAGCTGCGCAGCACAGCCCGCTGGCGGGTTTGCCCATTTTTATCAAAGATTTATTGGCTGATATTTCTGGCGTGCGCACGCGCAATGGCTGCCATTTATTTGATGACTATCTACCCGCGATTGACGCGGAAATTATCCATCGCTATCGCCAAGCCGGGCTAGTCTTTGCGGCCAAAACGACCACGCCGGAACTAGGATTATTACCTGTCACCGAATCGAAAGTGACAGGCATCACCCGTAACCCGTGGGATTTGGCACGCACGTGTGGCGGTAGTAGCGGAGGTGCGGCAGCAGCAGTGGCGGCGCGTATCGTGCCGATTGCGCATGGTGGCGATGGGGGCGGCTCGATTCGTATCCCGGCTTCCAATTGCGGGGTGTTTGGCTTCAAACCGAGTCGTGGTAGCTCACCTTGCGGCCCGCATTTTTCGGAAAATTGGCAGGGCTTCGTGGTGCAACATGTACTCACACGTAGCGTGCGCGATAGTGCGGCAATGCTCGATATTATGCTAGCAGGGACAGATCGTGCCGATGCCTATGCCGTGACCCCGCCGCAGCACAGCTATTTATCGCAAATTGAACAACCTTTGCCACGTTTGCGCGTGGCCTATACCGACCAAGCATTTTGTGGTGGTGAACTGGCCCCTGCTTGTAAAGAAGCGCTGCTACATACCGTCAAAATTCTGGCCGATTTGGGCCATCACATCGAATATGCCCACCCGCCCTTAGCCGACCCAGAAGAATTATGCCGTGCCATGCTCGTGATGGTGTGCGGCGAATTAGCGTCACTGGTGCGCAATGCACAGCGCTTGTTGGGGCGCAAAGCGACTTTCCGCGATTTCGAAGAAGGCACTTGGGCCTTGGCTTGCTATGGTGAGCTGCTGAGCGCAGGCGAATTCGCTTGGATGCGTGATTTAGCTTTGCGTCAGGGCCGCATCATGCAGCAATTTCATCAACGCTATGACGTCTTGCTGACGCCCGTAACGAATCAACTTCCTGCCTTGCATGGTGCTTTGCTGCCGACTGATTTTGAGCAAAAATTGTCGCGCTTTATGTTGGGGCATTTAGGCTGGAAATGGACACTGCGTAGCAATTCGATGATAGAGGAAAGTTCGCGCCGCGTGATGCATTATCTAGGCTGGACCATGCCGTTCAATATGAGCGGTCAACCCGCAATGAGTGTCCCCTTATACTGGACTACGGCGCTAGATCATAATGGCCCGAGTCTGCCGATAGGTAGCCAATTTGTGGCTGGCATGGGGCGTGATGCGATGTTACTGCGCCTTGCACAAGAATTGGAACGTGTCGCACCATGGGCGCAACGCCGCCCGCATCTGTAGGAGCAAGCGATGTTGACAGATGCAATTGGCAAGCTGCACATGCCTGTGGCTGCCGCTGATGCCCGTATCGTCTCGCTCGTGCCCTCATTGACCGAGCTGGTGTATGCATTAGGCTTAGATGCCCAATTGATTGGGCGCACGGGTTTTTGCGTGCATCCGGCACCGCACATCAAGCGTGTCCCTAAAGTGGGCGGCACGAAGACAGTGAATTTGGATAAAATCCGGCGGTTAGCGCCGACCCATGTGTTAGTCAATATCGACGAAAATGAAAAGCCAACGGTGGAACAGATCGCCGAATTTGTGCCGAACATTGTCGTCACTCATCCGTGCCGCGTGCGCGATAATCTGGCGCTATATCAATTACTGGGACAGACTTTTAGCGTAACGGCAGCGGCGCAGCAACTGTGTACCCAATTTGAAGAAGCATGGCAGCAATTGCCGCAAGGCCATAACCAGAAAACCGTCTTGTATTGCATTTGGCGCGAGCCGTGGATGACCGTGGGGACGGACACTTATCTCGCCGATATGCTGAGTTTGATCAATTGGCAAGTGTGGCAACCGAGTAGCGACAGCGTTTTGCCGCGCTACCCTGTATTTGATTGGCAAGATCCACGCCTTGCCGAAGTTGAGCTGGTCTTGCTTTCGACTGAGCCATATCGCTTCAACGCCAGTCATGTCGCTGAGTTACAGGCGCAGATTGGCAAACCGGTGCTGCTTGTCGATGGGGAAATGTTGTCTTGGTTTGGTAGCCGCGCGATTGCGGGCTTGGGATATTTGCGGCAATTAGCACTAGCTGCCTAGGCATGTACGACAGGCAAGCTGCCCACCGTACATGCTTATCTTAAAAATCAACTAGCGTGTTCACTGCCGCGTGGTTGGCGCACCTTGGTATCGTGCAATTTACCTATCGTGCTATCGATACTGCGTTTGAGCTTTTCAGCCGCGCCGCCTATCGCTTGGTGTAGATTCGGGCCGTGGTCACTGACGGCAATCGGTTGAAAATGCACTAATTTGGCTTCGATCAGGCAACGATTATCGCCGTCTGCCCCTTTTTCTGATTTTGCATCAGATAAATGCACTTCCACCCTTGTCACTTGGTCGGTGAAGCGATTCAATGCGTCTTGTACGACGTTTTCCACATGGCGTGCCAGTGGTTCGTGCAGTTCTATGCTGTTGTCGGTATGAACACTAATTTGCATCATGGCTTCCTCCAGACTTTACGGTAATTTCCCACCTGCATGTTTCGCGCTTAGCGCAAATCATTGAGGTGTTGAATCCATGTTACTCCGATTTTGGCCAAATCCATTTTGTGCGGCGGATTTTACGAATTGTTGCAGATGTTAGCAGTGAAAAACGCGCGTTTTTCGCGACAGCATCGCCCTCGCTTGCGCTCGGCTTAGTCCTTCGCTTTCTCGGGAAATTCGTCCATTTTTGATAGTTTAGGGAACAGCAGCATCCACATGCTCGTCACCACCAGCGTTGCCGCACCGCCGAAAATAATCGCTGGTACTAGCCCCATCCACCCCGCCGTTACACCAGATTCAAATTCACCCAATTCATTCGAGGCGCCGATGAAAACGGCGCTCACGGCACTGACGCGGCCACGGATTGCATCAGGCGTCACCAATTGCACCAGCAAATGCCGCACAAAGACGCTTACCATATCGCCTGCGCCAAGCAAAAATAAGCAAATCAAGGCTAACCAGAAAGAAGACGTGAAGCCTATGACTAGCGTCGCGATACCGTATAAAAATACCCCGGCAAACATCGATGGCCCCACTTTGCGCTCAATCGGGCGAAAGCCTAAATACACCGAGGTGAGGGCGGCACCAACGCCGGGCATCGCCCGTAAAAAGCCGAGCGTAGTTGGCCCCGCATGCAATACCTCATGCACATAGGCGGGCAGCAGAGCAGTCACGCCACCAAACAAGACGGCAAATAAATCGAGCGATAAAGCGCCGAGCAGAATGGGTTGTTTGCGCACAAAATGCATGCCTTCTAGCACGGTTTTGAGGGTGGCTGGTTCTTTGCTAGGCGGTGGCGATGGCATGTGGGTACACCACATTAACAGCACCGATATCGTCAACAGCAGGGCGACCACGCCATAGACAAATTCCGGCCCAGCGAAGTTATATAGCAGGCCACATAGCGCGGGGCCAGCAATCACCGCGACATGAAAACTAGAAGAACTTAATGCGACCGCCCGGCTAAAACTCTGCGGTGGCACGAGGTTGACCAAGATCGCTTGTGTCGCAGGCATCATGAAAGCCCGCGCGCTACCAAATAAAGCGAGGACGGCAAACACGGGCCAGACTGAATGTAAGCCCGATTTAGTCAATCCAAACAAGAGCGCACCGCACAGCAATTGCGTGACGAAACACAGGGTGACGATGCGCCGACGCGGGTAATGATCGGCGGCGTGGCCCGCCCACAAAATCAGTAACAAGAAAGGGGCAAATTGCGCCAAGCCTATCAT
>JACPVY010000131.1 GCA_016197345.1 Burkholderiales bacterium | reverse complement strand
TGGCGTGGTACTGAAATATTCGATTTGCAAGGGATTGGCAAATTTGCGATTCGAGCGCAGCAAATTCAAGGTGTCATGCAAATGCGTGGCAAAAAACCAAATCATCGCCAAGCCGCCCTTCATCAGCGCTTTCACTAACGCATCAAATTCTTGAGGATTACGCGTGACGAAGACTTTGGTGCTAATCACTATGAAATCTTGTGTTGGCGCGTCTTCTTCGGCCGGCAAGAGTTTCTTACCGTGCACGCCCATCAACTTTATAGCCATACCGCGAATATCGCCTTTGATATCGTCTTGCATGGTGCCACTTTGATTGGAGAAGCGTACCCAAGCAGGCCAGCTTTTGCCCAATTCTTTAAAAATCCCAATTTGGCATTGCTCGGGCAAACTCGATTCAACAGTAAATTCGGCCTTCACCAAGCCATGCATTTTCGGATGGGCGTCGCGCCGCATCTGCCCCTTGCCAAACTCTGCGCTGATTTTGGCTTGCAAACGCTGCGCTAAATCGGTGAAGCATTGATCCTCACCCGCATCTATCTCTTCTTGCGCTAATCGATTGGTAACCATGACAGCTCCTCATTCAGATGATGCTTTGCGAACTATCGGGATTTGGCTACGGTCGCCTTGGTCGCGGCGGAATTTGCAATGGCTTGGCGCCTACGCTCTAATGAATGCACGACCCTCGCGCGCACTTCATTGAGCAACAGATATTCATTTTCTGTTAACACGAACGGCGCCACTTCATCCATCCAATCGCCATAAATAAAACCCGCCGGATGGCCAGCAAGGGCAAGTGGGACGATAATAAAGCTTTGCGCCGTTTGCAAGGTCGCTAACCACCAATGAGGAAGTTTTGCCGCAAAATCATGCTCTTTCGCGTGTTCGATAAAGATAATTTTGTCGCTAGCGAGTGCGGCGTGAAAGACATCAGGATGGCGTGACTCGTCAAAAACCAAGTGCGGCACCATCGCGTGCATACCAGCGCCGAAGCTGATTTTGCCGACATATTTGCCATCTTTGTAATTGTGCATAAAGGCGACCGCCCGCTTTAAACCTAGACCTTGATACACCGTTTCCAAGGCCATCGCCATCATCTGGCTCGGAGTGGCAGTGGCGGTAACATCGCCCATATCGGTGATGCCATGGCGCAAAATAGCGGT
>JACPVY010000203.1 GCA_016197345.1 Burkholderiales bacterium | reverse complement strand
TAGCACAAGCCGACTCCCCTACAAGGAATTGGACGTGCGGCGAAACATGTAGATCAATGCAACATTAAAGCACTGGCTTGGAAGGTGGGAGATGCATCATGAAGCTCAATAATATTCGGATTGGTGCCAGGCTTAGCATAGGCTTTGGCCTCATTTTAGCGATCCTCGTTGCGATGGTTGCGCTTTCGACGTTTTTGAATGTGCAAAACAAACAGACGCTAAGGCAAGGACTGGAGCTAGCCAATAGCAAGTCCGACCTTGCAACCACGATGAAAAGTGCGATGCTAGAAACTGGCATTGCGATGCGCAACATCGGCTTGCAATCTGACATTGCGGCGATGAAGAACGAAGAAGCGAAGGTCAAAGAGCAACGCAAACGCTACGATACCGCTCGCGACAAATTGCAAAATGCCAATCCCACCACTAACGAACGTCAGATTTTGGCCGAAATCAGCAAGATAGATGGCGAAATCGCGGGTTCGTTCAAGCTCGCAGTAGAACAAGTCAACGCCTTCAATAGTGAGGCCGCAGCCAAAACCATCGCTGAAAAGATTGACCCTGCTAGCCAACGCATGCTGGCCGAGATCAATAAGCTCGCCGATATCCAAAAGGCCGCAACCCGCGATATTTTAGATGGCTCGGTTTCTTCAGATAACGAATTGATGATGATTATGGTGGCATGCAGTGCCATCGCACTCGTCGTAGGCGGTTTTTGCGCCTATATCATCATGCATAGCATTACCGCGCCGCTGCATGAAGCGATTGCCATTGCCGTCAAGGTGTCAGGTGGGGAGCTCACTTCAAAAGTCAATGTCATCGGTAAAGATGAAGTGAGCGATTTGCTCAATGCGCTCAAGAATATGATTGAGAGCTTGGTCAAAACGGTGAGTGAGGTGCGCGCAGGCACCGATACCATCACTGTGGCGTCACGCGAAATTGCTTCTGGCAATGCCGATTTATCATCCCGCACCGAATCCCAAGCCAGTTCGCTAGAAGAGACCGCTAGCTCGATGGAAGAATTGACACAAACCGTCAAAGAAAACGCCGATAACGCGCGCCAAGCGAACCAATTAGCGTTTTCAGCCTCCGCAGTGGCGGAAAAAGGCGGTTCGGTGGTGTCGCAAGTGGTGGAAACCATGGGTGCGATCAAAGAGCGCTCAAGTAAGATCGTCGATATTATCGGCGTCATCGACGGCATCGCCTTCCAAACCAAGATGCTCGCGCTGAATGCAGCAGTGGAAGCAGCGCGTGCGGGAGAGCAAGGGCGTGGCTTTGCGGTGGTGGCATCTGAGGTGCGCAGCTTAGCGCAACGCAGCGCGAGCGCCGCCAAAGAAATCAAAACCTTGATTAGCGATTCCGTCGAAAAAGTCGATCTCGGTGCGCAATTGGTCGATGAAGCTGGGCAAACGATGAATTTGATCGTCACTTCGGTCAAGCAAGTGGCGTCCATCATGGGCGAAATCACAATGGCGACGCAAACCCAAAGCGCTGGCATTGGCGAGATCAACGATGCGATTTCCCAAATGGATGAAATGACACAGCAAAATGCGGCGCTAGTCGAGCAGGCCGCCGCCGCCGCCGAAAGTATGGAAGAACAAGCGCATATCTTGCATGAAGCCGTTAGCGCCTTTAAGTTGAATGACCGCTCACAAGCAGAAGCCATTGCTAAGCATATGCAACAGCATCAGCATGCGCATGAAGCCAGACGTCTGCATAAGGCTATGGCTGCGCCACCACCGCAGCCCCATAAACCTGCGGCTAAACCGGTGAAAAAACTCGGCTCCAGCCCTTCGACCTTAAATGATGACGGCTGGGAAGAGTTTTAATCTCTTGCGTCTGAACAAATTCAACTTAGCGTAAATAATGGCGACGCTGGTGGGCAACTTGCCCACCATTTTTTCTTTTCCAGCGAGCATCAATTTGAGTCGCGCTATGGGGTGCTACTCGTCAAATTTCTTCAATACATAACTGCCCGGTGCAGCCTGTAGCTGATATTTCGCCGCGAGTGGTTTGACTTTAGCCTGCGGGCTAGAGCGTGCCGCCAGCCATTGTTGCCATGCTGGCCACCACGATCCTTCCTGTGTTGCCATCTGCTGCGGCCAACTGTCGGCACTGATGCTCGCATCTTGCAAATGATGGTGATGCATTTGATAGCTACGTTTAGCATGGCCCGGTTCAGAGACAATACCCGCATTATGGCCGCCGCTAGCGAGCAAAAAGCAGATGTCCGTGCGCGCTAAGCGCAAAATCTTATATACCGAACGCCATGGCGAGACTTGATCTCGTGCTGTACCAACAACAAACATGGGTTGTCGTATGTCTTGCAAGGATACTGGCTTACCCTCGACCAAATACTTTCCTTCAGCTAGCGCATTTTCCAGAAAAAATTGATGGAGATATTCGCCATGCATGCGCGCAGGCAAGCGCGTGACATCGGCGTTCCATGCCATCATGTCCGTCCCGGCATCGCGTACCCCTAGCCAATATTCACGCAGACGCTTATTCCATACCAAATCACGCGAATTCAAAAACTGAAACGAGCCCGCCATTTGCGCCCCGGTCATATAGCCAGTTTGCGCCATTAGGTCTTCTATCATATTGACTTGGCTATCGTCGATCAGCACGCCCATTTCACCAGGTTCGGCAAAATCGGTCTGCGCCGCCAACAAGGTCACGCTCGCCAGACTTGGCAAACGCTTCGCCTTGCTGACCTTTTCTGGCCGCGCTAATGCACTCGCCGCAATCGCTAATAAGGTGCCGCCTAAGCAATAGCCAGCGCTATGCACCGCCACCTCACCGCAGATTTCCTTGATGGCCGCGAGTGCATCAAAAACGCCTAATTGCAGATAGTCTTCCATCCCTAAGTCACGATCTGCCGCATCAGGGTTGTTCCACGACAAGATAAAGACTTGATGCCCTTGTTGCACCAGATATTTGACCATCGAATTATGTGGTGACAGGTCAAGGATGTAGTACTTCATAATCCACGAGGGCACAATTAACAATGGCTCAGGATGCACTGTCGCAGTTTGCGGTGTATAGCAAATCAACTCAATCAAGTGATTGCGATACACCACTTGGCCCGGTGTGATCGCCACCTCATGGCCGGGGCGATAAGGCGTCGGATCTTCTGGGCTATGGATGCGACGTCGATCACGCAACCAGTTTTGCTCTCCCTGCCAGAGATTACGGCCACCACTTTCCAGTGTCGCCTGCCAGATATCGGGATTCGTTGCTGGCCAATTCTTGCTCGCCATCAACTCAAAGATCTGTCCCATAAAAAACTGATTCATTTGCATATGATGCGGTGACACACCTTGCACCTTGCAAGCATCAGCACCCCACTCGCGCCAAGCCTGCATCACTCTATCCCACTGTCCGAGCACAAATTTAGCGCCGTCGATGCTGTTTTCTTGCGGCGGGATTTTTTCAGGCAGCTCGGCCACAAACGATTGCGCTTTTTTCAGCGCCGCTACCCCCAGCTCCATTTGCCGGCCCGGCGAGCTGGCCAAATGCATGCCCCAATCAAGCCACGCTAAGCTAAGCGCTATAGGGGACAGCCCCATGACCGCTCCCATGGTGTGAATCGCGCTATCGAGCTTGCTGGTCGCACTTTCAAATGGCGTCGCCTGCTGATTTGACGGCGCGTCGATGGTAGAAATTTTTTCTGCGGCAACGTTCATTGCATTCAACCTTGTCAAAAGGGATTAAATCGAGGTGTTAGCATAAAAATGGGACAGACGCTGTGCCATCGCTAGCGACGCTAGGTGGGCGTTTAAGCCAGCATTGGTGCCAATCAGCGCAATCGGCACCCTAGCCCCCATCACGATCCCGCTATACAGCGCGCCAGCCATGGTTTGCAATTGCTTCGCTAGCAAATTACCGGCTTCCAAATCTGGCACCAGTACGATATCCGCATTCCCGGCGACCGCAGATGGCCAGCTCGATTGCGGCATGCTGGCAATGGCACGGTCAAAGCCTATCGGGCCATCCAATACGCCGCCTGTGATCTGACCACGCTCGGCCATTTTGCACAACGCAGCAGCATCGATGGTGGAGGGCAATTTCACATTAATCGTGTCTTGCGCCGCTAACAAGGCAACCAGTGGCTGGATCACCCCTAGCGCCTGTGCGAGCACAATCGCATTTTGTACAATATCGGCCTTTTCTAATAGCGTCGGCGTGACATTAATCCCGGCGTCCGTCAATAAAAATGGCTTCTCATAACCGGCTAAATCAAAACGCAAGACATGCGATAAGCGTCGCTTTGTCTGTAATGCGGGACATGCCAGCACTGCATGCAATAGCTCTTGTGGATTGACGCTACCCAGCATCAAGGCTTGCACCTGCCCTTGCGCGGCTAAATTCACAGCGTATTCACAGGCAGCATGGCTATGCGCTACGGCGACCAATTCAATACCACGAATATCCACTTCCGCGAGCTGTGCCTGCGCTTGGATTTTAGCTTGCGGCCCCACTAGCACAGGGATAATCAAGCCCTGCTCTTGCGCCGCCACCGCTGCGCGCAGGCTGATCGCGTCGCAGGGATGCACAATCGCACAGCGTATTGGCGGGTAGGCGCGGGCTGGGGCAAGCAAGGCTTGCAACTTAGCATCGGCATCAAATACTTGCAAAGTCGGCAGCGTCATGCGCGCGCGCCGCACTTTGACGGTTGGCGCAATGACGATCGCCGTGCCTGAGAGCGCTAGCGCGCCGTCTTGCTTACTCACTTGGCAATCGAGGGTGACACGCTTTTTCTTATCGTCGCGCGCAACCACGGTTGCCATCACGGTCAAGGTGTCGCCAATACGGACCGGCAATAAAAAACGCAGACTTTGTTCAACATAAATAGTGCCGGGGCCGGGGAACTCTGTCCCGAGCAAGGTGGAAATCAAAGCACCACCCCACATGCCATGCGCAATCACGCCGTGAAACAAGGTCTGCGCCGCATATTCGGCATCAACGTGGGCGGGATTGACATCGCCAGAAACAGCGGCAAAGGCTTGGATATCGGCCAAACTCAAGGTGCGCACCAAATTGGCGGAACGTCCGAGGTATAAATCATCGTAAGTGATATTTTCAATCACATCATTTTCTGCAACTTGCATGCCTTACCAACCTTTTCACGAGAAGAGACCTCGGCAGTATGTTGTTTGAGGTTCCTGGGATTATTGTTGCCCCCACACGGGCGCCTGCCGCATTGCAGCAACCAGCAAATTGTAGGGAAATTTGCGCTTGAGACGAATAGCTACATCGGAGGGGGTGATAACTTAGGCTTAGTCAATTTGGCGCATAGCAGTGTAGATCATAGCGACTCAGGTGCTACGGCTTGCTGCTAGATCCGCCAGCATTTCCATCAATTGCGCAAAACGCTTTTGCCCTGGTTGAATTTTGTCAACATGCATCAAGACATCTTTGGCCTCATCTGCCATCGCCGCATCATAGCCATGTTTTTGCATGAACGAGATCATGATCTGAGCGCAATTGAACAGCACCCGCAAGTTAGTCGGCAATTGCTTACGGGCGTTGCGCATCCATTCGACTGCTTCCGGCAATTTACCGGTTTTCCATAGCAACACGCCGCGATTCATTAAATCTGAAGCTTCTTTGCGTGAAGCGGCGATGATGCTAGCGCCCTCCTCACCCATGCGTGCCTTTTCAAAAATCTCTTGCACTTCCTGCAACATCAATTCGTTGTCGTGATTATTGCGCACCATCTCCGTCAGCAAAATCACGGGAGGCTCTTTCACCCCAACCGCAAACATCAGGCGTGCCATGTCTAAGCATATCGGCGGTGACGGCCTATCATTGGTGACAGCGAGCAATTCTCCTAGCTCATCACCCGATTTACGAGCGCGGATATAGTCGCCGCATTCGTGATACACCATGCCTTCGGTGATTTTGGCACGCAGCCGTACTTGCTCAGTATGAAATTCTTTTTGCACTGCCGCCAGCAATAGCATCGCTTCTTTCGGATCATTTTTGACGCCGCAGACGCGCGCTAGCCCTAATTGCGCATCGGGATTTTTATGAATCGAAAACTCGCTGATGGAAATACATTTGCGGAACGCTTTTTCTGCTTGGCTAGCGTTGCCCAATTTCATCGCCAATTCGCCTAAGCTGCGCTGTCGCACCACAGAATTGGGTGAAAGTTTAGCGGCAGCTTCTAAAATCTTAGCCGCCTCTTCAAATTGACCTAAATGTTGGAAAGCTTGCGCTAATTGATCATAGGCATCGATGTAATAGCGATTTTCCGAAATAATTTCGCGAAACATATCGCGCGCCACTTGATAATCGCCGTCTTTCATACGGATTTTTGCCAAACCAGCCTTGGCCCAAACAAAATCCCGCACCGCGAGCACGCGCTCATACACCTCACGTGCCTGCGCATCTTCGCCAGCCCGCATCAGCAGCAGCGCACGCATGCGTAGCAAATCAAGGGCATGCACTTTATTCGCCTCGACTTTGACATCGCACAGCTTAGCCGCACGCAGATAGTCTTTTTCGTGGTAAGCCTGATCAATTTGCTTAAATACTTGCTT
>JACPVY010000202.1 GCA_016197345.1 Burkholderiales bacterium | reverse complement strand
GACGAACCATCGTCGATTGACTACAACACCGAGTTCCGCGTGCAAGATTTGTACACCGCTACCCCATACCGCGCTTCGGATCATGATCCTGTCGTCATCGGTTTGAATTTGCCAGCGCCGTACACCGACGTGAGCGCAAGCTTCGGCACCACCGTAACCGGTTTGGTCTTCAATCGTGCAACCCAATTGTTCACTGGCAGCTTGACGGTGAAAAACACCAGCGCAGCAGCATTGACTGGCCCATTCATGGTTGAAATCGTTGGCTTGCCAGCAGGCGTTACCCTGAGCAATGCAAGCGGTATGCACAATGGCGTGCCTTACATCAATGTCAGCGCCAACAGCATCGCTGCTGGCCAAGCGGTGACTCTGCCTGTGTCGTTTAGCAACCCAAGCAAAGTCAGCATTAGCTACACCGTGAAGGTATCGGCTGGTTATTTCTAAGCAATTGAAACCAGAATAGGTACCAGGCTTAGCGCGGCACAATCGCAGCACAAGCGCGCTAAGCCCTCCACATCCACCGATATTTTTACGATAGACATTTAGGGACATACATGAAAACCATTTTGAAAACCAGCCTCGCCCTCGCTTTGTTTGCTGCATTTGGTCAAGCAAACGCAGCCTATAACCAATACCGTGTCGATATCGACACCACCGGTTTGGCAGGTTTGGGCTTTTTGGATTTGCAATTTAACGCTGGCATGGACGGCGCCGCTGCATTGAACGCGAAAGTAACGAGCTTCCACGGCGCGTTAGACAATAGCAACGCACCACAAGTGTTTGGTTTCGTTTCCGGCAGCTTGCCAGGCACGCTCAATTTCAGCAACCAAAGCACTTACAACGACTATTTCCAAGGCGTGCAATTAGGCGGCAAAATGTCGTTTAACGTCAGTTTCTCTGGCGACTTTTTCAACACCCCAGGCAATATCGGTTCCGCATTTGCGTTGTCGATGTATGCAGCAGACGGCGCGAGCACGCTTGGCACCGCTGATGCGAACAGCGGCAGCTTGTTGACGTTTAACATGAATGCACATCCAAACGGCTATGGCATCGTCAATAGCACCGTGTTTGATAGCCAAATGATCCACGTCAGCGCTATCCCTGAGCCAGAACAATGGGCGTTGATGGCGGGCGGTTTGATGGCCTTGGGCGTCGTTGCTCGTCGTCGCAAACAAGCATAATTTTCATCATTGCCCCTTCTATCGCTAGCGTAATTCCCACCTTACGCTAGCAGACGGGCTGGGCAGTTGGCGTATTCCAGCTGCCCAGCCTACCATCCCAGCACGCCCCACTCTGCCGCAGCACTCTCACCGCGCAATTCCCTTCGATTCGCATTTGCAGAGTAAAATGCGCGCTCTCCCCATTTCACCACCTACGTTATGAGCCACTTCAGCCGCCCGATTGTCATGCTCGATTTTGAGACAACGGGCATGAGCCCAGATAT
>JACPVY010000303.1 GCA_016197345.1 Burkholderiales bacterium | reverse complement strand
CTATACGCCAAATCTTTTGGTGCGCAAGAGGGGCAGGCGTCATACAAGAAATTGACAGGATCGGCGTAGGACGGCGCGATTGCGCTGGTAAATAAGCTGGCCGTGATGGCAAAGGTGGCCAAGCTACGGCGCTGAAATGGGGTGAGTGAGGGGGTAAGTGACATGTAATTCTCCTAATGAGATAGCAACTGCCGAATTGGTTTTGCAACTTCCCCTTCAACCGTTAGAGGTTGCTGCGTAGGGTGGGCAAGCTGCCCACCGCTTTTGCTTCTTAAAATCTTTTTGCTAATGTTTGTGTAAATATTAAATAAAAATTTTTATTAATCGTCGGCAATGGTGGGTGAATTGCCCGAACACCGACGGACAACATGTTGTCCGCCCATACGAACACCACAACACCTTTCGCAACAACCGCATGATGAGGCACAGCGGAAGCCATGCGATCTGAATTATCAGCTTCGCCACGATGGCGCAGATTGTAGCTCAATTACGTGTAGTTGAAGTACGCAAAAATTTGCGCAAACTGACGAAATTAATAATGATTCAACAGAAAAACCACGTTTTCGCAAAAAAAATCAAAATAAAAGCGCTTTGGGTGTAGAAAAAATCAGATGCTTATGCAAAAATGGCCCCCGGAATGAATTAAAACTACATAAATTTCTGCCTACAAGGATGTCTTGAGACTACAAATTTATGGGGAGATCGTGTTATCACGGTCGTCGCAAAAGCCCCAAGAGGGCCGCTTGCTCCGGTTCCATGTTGTCCGTATTGAATGGGTGGGCCAAGGCGCAAACAGCCAGCCCGCTTGAAAAAAATGAGTTTCGGTTTGAATGGCGCAGGTTCGAAATTCCGTCTCGGTAACGAATGCGAAACCTACGGCGAATTGAAATTCGGCGGTGAAGCCTTCAAGGCAGCAAACGGCATGACGATGCGTATCAACACCTTGGTCGCCTTTGCAGTCAACCAAGAACATGACTGGGAAGATACCAAGCCAGCATTCCGCGAAATGAATGTGGTCGCTGAAAACATCGGTTCCGGCGCTTTTGCTAAAGCTAAAGCATGGGTCGGTAAGCGCTACTACGATCGTCAAGACGTACACATGAGCGATTACTTCTTCTGGGCTAACACTGGCCCAGGCGCTGGTGTGGAAAACATCGATTTGGGCGGCGCTAAATTGGCTTACGCTATTTTGCGTACCACCGCATATGACGACAACCGTCGCACTGGCTTTGCACACGACATCCGTTTCTCTGGCATCAAAACCAATCCAGATGGCGAATTGACGATTGGCGTACAAGCTAACCAAAAACGCGTTGGCTCGAATGCAAAAGACTTCGCTAACGGCTATTTGTTGAACTTCATGCACACCCAAGGCAATTTGTGGGGCGGCTTCAACAAGATTGACTTGGCATATGGCAAAGGTAGCGGCGTAGGCACTGGCGGCATCAACTTCGACGCAGGTTCGGATGATTCCGTATGGCGTATCGTTGAACAAATCCAAGTACAACCACAAGGCACCAGCTGGTCTGGCATGGGCACCTTCGTGTATGAAGATAAAAAATCTGGCGGTACGCATAGCAAGTGGACGTCGGTTGGCGTGCGCCCTGTGTATCACTTCGCTGACAACATGAGCTTGGCCGCAGAATTGGGCTATGACACCGTCAAGCAAGATGGCAAACCTAGCGCTAACTTGACCAAGTTCACGATTGCACCGCAGTTGTCCGCAGGTAATAGCTTCTGGTCGCGTCCAGTTTTGCGCGCTTACTACACCTACGCAAAATGGAATGACGCTGCACGCGGCGCCGACAACAAAGGTATCGCTAACGGCACCTTTGGTTCGGCTAACAACGGTTCGACCGTTGGTGTGCAAGTCGAAGCTTGGTGGTAACACATAGGGTGGGCGACTCGCCCACCATTGCCGCTGCTTAAGTTGAGTACTATTTTTTGTGTTGTAGGGTGGGCAACTTGTTGCCCGAAAAGCGATGGGTTGCATATTGACAGCTTTTAACATTATACTCAACCCAGTGTTTCAGGGCATTGAACACATTTGCAGTTTCATTGACTGGAGTAGTGTTGGCTTGAGTTGGGGTAACTCAAGCTAATTTCGGCGACGGGCGTTTATGCGCCTACATTCGACAAGGTGGATATTCTTGGATATCCACCTTTTTTTTCATTGCCCTGTCCAATTCATCGCGTCAGCTTTTCACGTTCGCTGAGCAAAGCGGTTATCATAAAGCGGCCTTGTGCTAAGTTTTTGGCCTTGCTGTCTTTGCAATGTTTCCCCTTATTCTTCCTCCACAATGAATCTAAAAAGTCTTGCCAAAACCTTGGGCATTTCTGAAACGACAGTCAGCCGCGCCTTGAATGGCTACCCTGAAGTCTCCGAGCGTACTCGCGCCCGTGTGCTGGCGGCGGCTAAGGCGGCAGGCTATCGCCCCAATCCGATGGCGCGCAGCTTGGCTGTGGGCCGTACCAATGTGATCGGCATTATTTATCCGCTGCACCCAAATGATTTGGGCGATCCGATGTTTATGGACATCGTCGGCGGGATGTCGGAAACACTAGAATCGCAACAAATGAGCTTGGTACTGTCGCCAGTGCCGGGCGATAAAGAATTGAATGCGTATCAGCGCATCGTGCAAGGGCGACGGGTTGATGGTCTGGTGATCGGTCGCACCCGCATTTTTGACGAACGCATCGCTTTCCTCGCCAAATCCGGTATGCCCTTTGTGGCGCATGGTCGCACCCAATTAAATGAACCGCATGCGTGGTTTGATTACGACAACGAAGCGGGTATGCGCTTAGCGGTTAAACGCTTGATTGCGCTCGGCCACAAGCGTATTGCCTTGATTAGCGCCCCGCTAGAAATGAATTTTGCGCGTCAGCGTTGCGATAGCTTCATCGAAACCATGCAAGCGGCCGATTTACCGGTCGCGCCGCAATACATGATCGAAAACACCATTGACCGCCGCTCGGCCTACAAAGCGACGCAGCAATTACTGGCCTGCGAACCGCGCCCTAGCGCCATCATCGTCGATAACCATATGTCGGGCGTTGGCGTAGTGCGTGCGTTGCTAGACGCTAAGATCGACATCGGCAAAGAAATTTCGCTAATCGTCTGGGGCGAAATGGAAGATTCGCTCGCTGGCTATAACGTCACCACCGTGCACCAACCAGAACCCGCCAAGGCGGGGGTGAAAATGGTGGAAATGATGCTGGCGCTATTGGACGGCACCAAGGCAGAAAAATTGCAGGTGCTATGGCAGCCGGTGCTGTTTTTGGGGGAAACGGCGGGGGTTTGTTTGGATTGATTTCCTGCTTTTCCTTCCAATTAAGACTTGTAAATTCGTTGGCGGAACTGTCAAGTGTGGTGTAAAGTACGGCCTGCGTAACAGCGTAACAGCGTAACAGCGTAACACAACATATCCACATACTTATCCCCAAACTTATCCACTTCATGGCAGA
>JACPVY010000302.1 GCA_016197345.1 Burkholderiales bacterium | reverse complement strand
GGCGCTAGCTATAGCATTGAAGCGCTCTTACCACCCCGCGAAGTCGCGCAATTATTGGCAATCGAAGGACGTGAGCCTTGCTTGGTGTTGAAACGGCAGACGCACTCTTTAGGCCAAGTGGCATCGATTGCGACGATGTGGCACCCCGGTCAACGCTATCAATTTGCCGGTAGTGTGAGTTAGCCAAGGCTAAAGAAAATAAGGCAGTAAGCCTGTGGCACCCGGGCCAGCGCTATCGATTCGCGGGGGAATGTGAATGGATAGGCTGGTGGGAGCGTACTACGAAGCGAGAGGGAAAACCTGATGTGCTTTGTATGACTTAGTGTGACTTGCTGGGTGAGAGGGAAGCTGGTATTGAGCGTTACCAACTTCCTTCTCACTTTGCCCGTCGAGCTGGCGGGCAAGATAACTACAGCTACTGGGGAAAATCTGAATCGTGGTTCAAGCCAGATTCATTGTGTTTCTGTTTCCTTGAAAGACATCAATTCGCGCATTTCACGAATGCTTAAATCACTGATTTCATGCATACGCAGCAAAATGGTGGCGCCAATCGGCAGGGTGTAATGACGGATTTTGCTGATGACAGGTGGTGCAACTTCTAATGCACGCGATAAAGCGGCATCATTTTTGAGCTGCAGTTTTTCGATAATGGCATCTAGCAAACGGTTGGGGTTATAGTGTTTTTGTGAGGAGAGTAGTTTCGTGTTCATGTTGAAAGTAAAGTAAGAAAACGAGGATCTAAAAACATTGCCGTTGCAAAGGCATTGCACCCGCTTGTGGCTAGCACAGCCCATCGCGAGCAACGACAAGGCCGAATAATACATCCATTAATTAGTGAAATGCCACGAATTTGAGTTTTAGCTGCATTGCACAAACAATATTGTCTTATCTAAACCACCATTTGCCCGATTTCCCCGTAAGGATGCGCAATTAGGCATATGTGCGCTTGCAATAAATCAAGCTATCCTTTGCCCCTCTCAACTGTGCCGACAATGGAGTTTTCCCTCTAATTTTGCATGCCCACGCAGTTTCGGATCAGGATTACTGAACACATTCCTCTGGCAGATGTCTTGCCCTCTCAATAAATTGATTTATTTGCAAATAATTTTCAAAAACGTGACTTATTTGAACACCTCATGTTCATCATGCAATTGCATTGCAGATCAAGGCCCTTTCCTTATTTATCACAAGGCTCGATTTTTAATAAAAATAAAGCATGTAAAAACCACCACATAATTTTCTTATTTAGAATAATTTCTTATTTGTTATTTTTACGGATTTACCAAAACAAAAAGGATACACAAGCCAGCATAAAATCTCGCTTCACATCCCACTTCTCTTCTTAAATACCTGCAAGTGCCTTGTTGCAACACTTTTGTACTCGACAAACGTGGTTGTGCGGAGAATAATCGGAGCAGTCTGGCAGATGGGGCACACCATGTTATGCACAGTACGGCGATGGCATTTATCTCTGCCTAGGCAGATGCAAAATCGAGCGCAGTCGCTCTGGCTGCATCGGCTGTATCTACGGCTATGCTCGAGCTTGCGTGTCCTGCCAAGGCTACCCATCCTGCTCGCGTTGTTTCCCTTGCTCACGCCGCTAGCGGCTAGCGCCTCCAAACCGGGCGCCCCGGTGGTCACGGCCCATTCCACCGTCCTGCCTAACACTACGCGTTTTATCTATCCGGCCAACGAAGTCGCCAATGACCCTCGCTTCAATGACCTAATTGAAATTCTGCGTACCGCCCTCGATAAAACGATCCACGAATTCGGCCCCTACGAACTAGGCCCCGCTCCCGCGGCAATGTCAAAAGCACGCTATCTCGCGGCCCTGCAAAGCGGACAAGAGCCAAACATTATCTGGAGTTCCACCTCAAATGAGTTGGAAAACCAATTTCTACCGATCCGCATTCCGCTGCGCAAAGGACTGTGTCGGACAAGGCTTGAGCTGGGGCGATAGCCTGCTATATGAAGCGCTAGGAATGCAAGTGACGCGTGCCAAATATGGCAATTTGTTTGCCATGACCACCCTGAAACGCTTTGATATTTTCCCACGCGGCATCAATGAAATTTTCGCTGAGTTTGAGGTCAATAAAGCGGACAACCCAGATCTCACTATCGAAAAAAATCTATTGATCTACTACCCCTGGCCCTACTATTTTTTCTTTCACAAACAAGACGAAGCACGTGCGCGGCGGGTCGAGATGGGTTTGCGCAAGATGATCAAAGACGGCAGTTTCGACGCGATTTTCCACAAATACAATGACCGCGCGATTGAACAGGCCAATTTAAAAAATCGCCGCATCATCCGTCTGAAAAACATGTTATTGCCGAAAGATACGCCGTTGCACGAGAGCAGTCTTTGGTTTGATCCCGCGTTGCCCTGAATCACCGCCCATTGGAGGAAATCATGCAAGTCAGCTACTTCCGCTCTCTCCCCCTCGCCGCCATGTTGTCAGGCTTAATGCTGACCAACTCTGCTAGCGCTGAAAGCTCTTTGAATATGTATGGGCGCATCAATCTCGGTGTGATTTCCTTCAGCGGCTACGGCCCCGGCCACCCCAATGGTACACGCATGAATAGTTTGTCGAGCCGCATCGGCTTCAAAGGTAGCGAAGATTTAGGACAAAATTTGTCGGCCATTTTCATGATAGAAACGGGTTTTTCGGCGGACACGGGCGACGGCACCATCGCTAGCCGCGAAGCATCAGTCGGTTTGGAAGGGCCATTTGGCAAATTGCGCTTAGGCTATATGCTCAGCCCGCTGGATGATTTACACCCCATCGCTGGGCCGCTATGGGTAACGAATGTCACCAATGACAATCAAAACGGCTTTTGGGCGAATGGCTATAGCAATCTCTTTAGCGGCGGCAGTGCTGGGTCCACTGCCTGCAAACAAGTCGCCGGGCCCGACGGCAATACCAATAGCTTCGCCTTTGACAACCGCATCGCCAATTCCCTGCGCTACGATAGCCCACTACTTGGCAATTTCCGTATCGCTAGCCAATATGCGTTTGGCGAAGCGTGTAGCAGCTATGCGTGGTCCAATAAATTGCAATATCAAGACGATAAACTCATCGCCGCCCTCGCTTGGCAGCAACACCATAGCGTGCGCGGCTTGGGCTTGAATGACAATATTGTGATGTTAGCCGCAGGTTACCAATTCACCCCGAATCACTATCTTGGCGGCTGGTGGCAAACGCTACGCTATGCCAATCCCGGTCTGTCTGATCTCAAGCAACAAGCGTGGGGCGCGATCTACAAATACACCCAAGAGCCGCATTTGATTGAGTTGGCGTGGTATCGCGCCGGTGCAGGTAGCGGCGCGCAAACCCCTGTCTTTTCCGGCATTTTTGTTGGCCCGGATACGACCGCCAATTTATACATCATCGGCTACCACTATAAATTTTCCAAACGCACCGAGTTATGGAGCCAATTTGCACAATTGCGCAATAGCAAAAACAGTGGTTATGAATTAGGCGGCAATGGCAAGGCGGGCGCGCTAGGCACGATGGGGGCCAATCCTAGGGCGCTAGCGGTAGGGATGAAGCATGATTTTTAGCGACAAGCATTCGACTTCGTGCATTTGCTTGCTCACGTTTAATAGAGCTGATAATGGAGGCTAATGCTGGCGGCAATTTGCTTCGCACTTTGCGACGAATAGCCGCCACCCGCTAAAAACACTGCTGGCACGCCTAGCTCATGCAAACGCGCCAAAATCATGCTGTCACGCTGCACGCAATCGTCCACTCTGAGCAAAAATCCACCAAGTGGATCAATCGTGGCCGTTGGTGCCTGTAGCAAGGGGGAAGGCGATATTGACGCGCTCTTTTGTAATATCTGCCGGTATTCCCTGTGGATAGATATCTTTGTTATATGCGTCAAGCAAAAATACATTTTTGTCTTCTTTGAACAGTGCTGCATTACCATTGCCATGATGCGCATCGACATCAATGATCAATATCTTCGCTTCCGCCGCTAAGAGACCTTGCTGGCGCAATTGACGCACCGTGATGCCAATATCGCTGTAAATGCAAAAGCCCTCACATGCGGCGCGGCTAGCGTGGTGATAGCCCCCTGCCAAATTCCAGCTATTGTTTCCCTGCAATGCATGTTTCGCCGCCGCGAGCGTACCCGCAACCGCCCAGCGCATAGGCAACAAAATTTTGCGGTCGATATAGGAAAACGGCAGAAGGGAAATATAAGGTAAAGCGAGCGCGTTCAAAATGTAGCGTTTGTTGACATAGAACAGTTTTAGCAAATCATTCGCAAATTCCCGCGCCTCATCTAGCGTAATCGCTTGCGCTACTTCTTCGATAGCAACTCCCGGCAAATCTTTGATCGCCGCATACACTTTGGCGTACTTACAGCCATCAAAAGGGTGAATGCGATTGAGCCAACCGAAGTCGATGTTGTAGTGGGGGCTGTAGAAAATTTTCATCTATCACCGTGGAAAAGTTCTGCCAAAAATCGCCAACGCACCATTTTAGGATGCATTTGCCTAGCGCTAACACAGATTTCCTAAAATCGTGCACCTAGTCACGCTTCAAGTGCCGATGCAAAACCTCGCCGCAACACCCCGCATTGCAGCATTTTTACCGTATAATCAAGGGTTTAATTCACACGGTAGAAATCCATCATGGAAGCTGAACGCATTAATTCCCTCTCGGCTTTGTTAGCCGATCTCGCTGACCGCGAGAATCAACTTCGGGGGTATCTTTGACTTTGATCAGAAGTCAGATAAGCTCGAGCAAGTCAATCAAGAACTAGAAGACCCTAACGTTTGGAACGATCCAAAACGTGCGCAAGACCTAGGGCGTGAGAAAAAATCGCTGGAAAGCGTGGTTCTCAGCCTGATCAAAATCCAAGCAGAACTGACCGATGCCGCCGATTTATTCGCGATGGCGCGTGAAGAAGACGATGTCTCGACGATGGAAGCGGTCGAGTCTGACGTCGCTGAACTGCAAAAACATGTCGAGGCGATGGAATTCCGCCGCATGTTTAGTAATCCTATGGACCCCAATAATTGCTTTATCGATATCCAAGCTGGCGCTGGCGGCACTGAAGCGCAGGATTGGGCGTCGATGATTCTGCGTCAATATCTACGCTATTGCGAACGCAAAGGCTTCAAAGTCGAAGTGCTGGAGCAATCCGATGGCGAGGTTGCTGGCATTAAAACTGCAACCTTGAAAGTCGAAGGCGAATACGCTTATGGATTTTTGCGTACAGAAACAGGCGTGCACCGTCTCGTGCGC
>JACPVY010000301.1 GCA_016197345.1 Burkholderiales bacterium | reverse complement strand
TGCGGGACATGTCGAAATTGGTGATTGGGTCATCATGGGCGGGTTTTCGAATGTCCATCAATTTTGCAAAATCGGCGCCCATGCGATGACCGGTATGGGGACATGTCTGACGCAAGATGTGCCGCCGTATGTGATTTTGTCCGGCAATCCAGCGCAAGCGCATGGCATCAATAGCGAAGGCTTGAAACGCCGCGGCTTTACGCCAGAGCAAATTTCCGCCATCCGCCAAGCCTATAAATTGCTGTACAAGTCTGGCTTAAGCCTAGCTGACGCGAAGCAGGCAATTGCCAAGCACGCTAGCGAAAACAGCCATAGCGCAGCGCAAATTCAGTTGATGATCGATTTTCTCGGAAAGACCACGCGTGGCATCGTTCGCTGAGCTAGAACATATTAAGCATATTGCCTTAGTTGCAGGCGAGACTTCGGGCGATTTATTGGGTAGTCGCTTATTGTCTGGCTTGCGCCCGCATTTGCCGCATACGCATATGCACGGCATCGGTGGTAGCAAGATGATGGAGCATGGCTTCGTCTCGGATTATCCGATGTGATTCCTTTGCAGCCCGATAGCGTGGCCGCGCGCGCTGAGCTAGGCCTAGCGGCCGACGCGAAGGTGGTGGCATTGTTACCCGGCAGCCGCATGTCTGAGCTGAAATACAATAGCGTCGCCTTCGTTACAGCCGCGCAGATTTTGTTAGCGCGTGAACCTAATTTGCGTATCGTGGTGCCGCTGGTCAATCTCGCCCATCAGCAATATTTCGAGCAATTATTGCAGGCGGCAGGCTTAGCCGATGTGCCGCTACAGATCGTGCTAGGGCAATCGTACACCGTACTAGCCGCGGCAGATGGGGTGATTGTTGCCTCTGGCACAGCGACGCTAGAGGTCGCGCTATTCAAAAAGCCGATGGTGATTGCTTATAAAATGATGGCCGCTTCTTGGCATATCCTGAAGCACATGGGGTATCAACCTTGGATAGGATTGCCGAATATTTTGGCGCGGCGCTTTATCGTGCCAGAGCTATTGCAACATGCGGCGACCCCGCAAGCGATGGCAGATGCGCTATGGCAGCAATTGCAAACCCCTAGCGCCGCATTGCAGCAATGCTTTTTGGAGATGCATCACAGCCTGCTCCGCGATAGCGCAACCGAAAGCGCACAAGCGGTATTGAAAGTGATACAGTCCAAGCAGAATTGAACGTGTGAATTTGCCGCACCGTTTAATGATTGAAGCCCTCTGTCCCAGTATAAAAATGCATGCAGCAAGCATAGCGCATGCGATTCTTTAAGATCATCGTGAATACAGCCACCCTCCCATTATTTGAAGAAATGCCCGTCTTTCCTGATCTGCACTGCGGGGTCGATGAGGCGGGGCGTGGCCCATTAGCCGGCGCGGTGTTTGCCGCCGCTGTGATACTCGATCCGAATAAGCCGATTGCTGGCTTACGTGACTCGAAAAAAATTACCAAAGCCGCGACGCGGGAAGCGCTCGCGCGTGAAATTCAAGAAAAAGCCTTAGCGTGGGCAATTGCGAGTTGTAGCGAAGCTGAAATCGACCAAATCAATATTCTGCAAGCGAGTTTATTAGCGATGCGGCGTGCGGTAGAACAATTGCAAGTCACGCCAGTCCTGGTGTTGGTCGATGGTAATCGCTGCCCGCAGATGAGTTTGCCGTGTCAGGCGATTGTGAAGGGCGACGACAAGGTGCAAGCGATTTCTGCCGCCTCGATTTTGGCAAAAACCGCGCGTGACGCCTCGCTCGCGCAATTGCATGCGCTCTATCCACAATATGGTTTTGATTTACATAAGGGCTATCCTACTGCGCTCCATCTGGCCCGCTTAGCTGAACATGGCGTCTCACCTGTACATCGCCGCACGTATGCGCCAGTTCGTGCGCTTTTGCTGGCACAAGCGAGGAGTGAGACATGAAAATCATTAGTTCCCGCGAAAATCCAACGGTTAAGCAATTAAAAGTGCTGGCCGGAAATGCGCCAGCACGCAAACGCGGTGGCAT
>JACPVY010000300.1 GCA_016197345.1 Burkholderiales bacterium | reverse complement strand
GGTGGGAACCAATACCTTGCCACCCATGTGACCGCACTTTTTCACCGAAGCCAACTGGTCTTCGAAGTGCACGCCGCCCGCGCCAGCGCGGATCATGGCCTTCATCAATTCGTACGCATTCAACACGCCGCCGAAACCGGCTTCTGCATCGGCCACGATAGGTGCGTGGTAGTCGATGTAGCCAGCGTCGCCGGGGCCGACACCTTTGGACCACTGGATTTCATCGGCACGGGTGAACGAATTGTTGATGCGTTCGACAACCTTTGGCACGGAGTCGACTGGGTACAGTGACTGGTCCGGGTACATCGCAGAATATTCGTTGTTATCGGCGGCGACTTGCCAGCCCGACAGGTAGATGGCCTTCACGCCAGCCTTGACCTGTTGCATCGCTTGACCACCCGTCAGCGCACCCAGGCAGTTCACATAGCGATTTGCTGTTCGCGGCTCAGTTGCTCTGTGAATGATTGCGGCATGAGAACACTCCTAGGTTGGTTAATCAGCGGACTTCGATTGCCATGCAATTCCGGTGCCCATGATTGAATTCTAGTCTTATATAAGACATATTTTCAATCTTGTGTCTTATATAAGACTTTATTTTCCGCTAATTAAATCAACAACTTAGAACTTTGATTACACAATATGAAATTCAATCACTGCCATTTGAAAATGCAAACGATGAGGCGCGGATCTCAAATGTCGTATTGTGAAATCAAATAATGCATCTCAAAATGCTGCTGCGTAGCGTTGCATTTCCCAGTCGCTCACCTGCAAATTGAAGGTATCCCACTCCTCACGCTTGAGTTTCACGAACTCTTGGCAAAATGCGGCGCCCACCGCATTGGTGAGCGTCGTATCCGCCTCCAGTGCGTCAATAGCAGCAGACAGGCTGGCAGGTAACTGCGGCGGCATGTCCAACCCTTTGGCGCGGCGCTCGTAGAGGTCTTCGTCAAACGGCGCAGGCGCCACCAGTTGCTTGTCCATGCCATCCAGACCGGCAGCCAATGTGGCGGCAATGGCTGCGTACACGTTGCACGACGGATCAGGCAAACGCCACTCCAGCCGCCCTGCTACGGTGCGCACCACGCATGTGCGATTGTTGTCACCGTAGCTCTTCCACACCGGCGACCATGTGGTGCCGGACGCACTGTTGCTGGTGGCCAATCGCTTGTAGC
>JACPVY010000299.1 GCA_016197345.1 Burkholderiales bacterium | reverse complement strand
GTAGCGCCGTTTTGGAGATTATCGCCATGTATGAGGAATTTATCGGCACCAAGCCCGTCAGCGAGCGGCAAAAATTTGATACCGATGCGCTGCTCGCTTATCTACGTCAACATGTCCCAGAATTTCCACGTCTAGGGGACATGCGTGTCGAGCAATTCAAAGGGGGGCAATCTAATCCGACCTTTAAGCTCAGCGTCGATGATCAACATTTCGTTTTGCGCACCAAGCCCGGCCCCGCCGCGAAGTTATTGCCTTCTGCACACGCGATTGAACGCGAATTTCGCTTGATGGATGCCTTGCAAAAAGCAGGCTTTCCAGCACCGCGCCAATTCATCTTATGCACTGACGAAGCGGTGATCGGCCGCGCTTTTTACCTGATGGAATTTGTCGCTGGCCGCGTGCTATGGGATCAAGCGCTACCGGGCATGAGCAACAATGAACGTGCCGCCATTTACGATGAAATGAATCGTGTGATTGCGCAAATGCACATGGTCGATTACGCCGCAATTGGTCTGGCCGATTACGGCAAACCGGGCAATTATTTTGCGCGCCAAATCGAACGGTGGAGTAAGCAATATCGCGCGGCCGAAACCGAGCATATCGCCGCGATGGAAGAGCTAATTACTTGGCTACCGCAACACATCCCCGAGGGTGACGACACCTCTATCGTGCATGGTGATGTTTGGATTTGCCAGCGCTAGGCATCCCTAGCCAAGAAGAATATGTCGCCCGCTATTGCGAACGCACTGGCAAAACCATCCGCGCCAGCGATTTCAACTTTTATTTGGCCTACAACATGTTCCGCTTAGCGGGCATTTTGCAAGGCATTATGAAACGCTATGTCGATGGCACAGCCGCTTCTAGCCAAGCGCTAGAATCAGGCAAAGCAGCACGCGCGCTGGCCGAAATGGCGTGGCGCTATGCACAAAAGAATTGATCAGGGCAGCACCTATTACTTCACCGGAGAAATGCATGGATTTTGAATATTCGCCACGCTGCCAAGCCTTGCAAGAAAAGCTGTTGGCCTTCATGGATGCGCATATTTACCCCAATGAAAAAGCCTTCAAAGAAGAAATTGATCGCAATGGCCGCGAAAAGAACAACCGTTGGCTGGCCACGAGCTTGATGGAAGAATTAAAACCCAAAGCGCGTGAGCAAGGCTTATGGAATTTTCATCAATGGCCATAAATGGTGGATTTCCGGTGCTGGTGATCCACGTTGCGCGATCTTTATCGTGATGGGCAAAACCGATGTCACTGCGCCGCGCCACCGCCAACAATCGATGATACTCGTGCCACGGGACACACCCGGCATTACGATTAAGCGCCCGCTGCCAGTATTTGGCTATGATGATGCGCCGCATGGCCATTGCGAAATTTTGTTTGAAAACGTACGTGTCCCCGCTAGCAATATCTTGCTAGGGGAAGGCCGTGGTTTTGAAATCGCCCAAGGTCGCTTGGGGCCGGGCCGAATCCACCATTGCATGCGGGCGATTGGCGTGGCTGAGCGCGCGCTAGAGTTGATGTGCAAACGCTTATCGAGCCGGGTCGCCTTTGGCAAGACTATTGCCGAGCAAAGCGTATGGCGCGAACGGATTGCCGAATCGCGCATCCAAATCGACACTGCTCGCCTATTGACGCTCAAAGCCGCCTATATGATGGACAAAGTTGGCAATAAGCAGGCGCAAGCGGAAATTGCGATGATCAAAGTGCTAGCGCCCAATGTCGCGCAGCAAGTGCTGGATTGGGCGATTCAGGCACATGGCGCGGCGGGCGTGTCGGATGACTTCCCACTGGCTTACCAATGGGCGGGCAACCGCACGCTACGCTTGGCCGATGGCCCGGATGAAGTGCATCGCAATGCCATCGCCAAACTAGAACTGGCGAAACATATCACGTTAGGGGAAGATTTAGGCCTACCCATCACCCGCTCTTAGCCCCCTCCCGCTCGATCCTTCCTAGCGCAGTAGCAAGCACAAGGCTTGCTACTGCCTCAGCCGCAACATAGTCTGCCCCCCCTCCACTATCCTCACTATCCTCACTATCCTCACTATCCGCTCGCACTGGCGACGCACCTCTAACGGCTGCTAGGATATTTGTCACACTATCAGTGCATTCATATTGCTGTAATAAATCTGTCGATGATTATAAATCCTCGCCGGCAATTTATATAAATGGTACAAAACACCGAGCAATTCCACCTCAATTTATTTACTTGCATTTCATCGTGACGCGCTGATGACATAAAAAATATTTAGTGAATTGTTTGTTTGCAGCACACCGCCATGCTATCTTTCTTCATGCAATTAGGAAATAAGCTTTCTCGTTGCAATTCTTTATATTCTCCACCGCAGTCGTGACGGTGCGAGCGTTATTTTTTAAATTCACGACAATACTTTTTATCTTATTGGAGCTAGCATGGAAAATTTTGAATTGAATATGATTGAATCGACTCAAGCTGCAAATGGTTTGACCTTGCGCGTCACCAGCCTGCGCACGCTGAATGACGAAGAAATGACCGTTGTTGCTGGTGGCGTGAGCTGCACCTGCGGCTGCTGCACCCCTGCATGGACCGACGAATGCGATTTCTAATCTACTGAAAAAATAGTAAAACCGCGATAATATTCGACCTTTGTTGGAATATATGACGATTGAAGCTGGATAGGCATTTTTATCGCTAGCCACTCCCCTACCGTCACCAATAATTAGGATAGCAAGCGAGTTTTGCACATTTTTCATTAGTTCAAGTCTTTTGTGATAAATCAAGTATTTGTCACCGCCTCGATCTGATTGAATATTTTTCAAATTATCATGCGTTCGCTATTCATTAGCGCCAACGCAGGAGACGCTGCATTCTATTCAGATCGAGGCACTATATCGTGCGCGCTTCAATTGATAACATAGGCAAGACGGATGACATTTAATATTAATGCGGCCTTCATCAACCGCACATTTTCTTTGCTAAATAAAATAAATATACGGCTTGAACGACAAATACCGCGCGATCCCTCGTTTTGGGGTGGTAAAGCGGGTATTGCCCTTTATTATGCCTGCATCGCGCAAAGTGCTGCCGTCACTACGGATGATAGTGTAAAGACCCAAACGATTGCGCTACAACTGGCAAGCTCGGCCTTGAATGAAATCGCCCACGCTATGCCAAACGAAATAATCAAACAAGCGTGGGTGCTATGGAGTGCTAGCACAGTAGATGCTTGCTTAGGTCAGTCAGAAAATACGGCGTTTTGTCATGATATTGAAGAATTGCTGTTAGAGACCTTGGCCGACACCAAGGTCTGGCATGCGGAATATGACGTAATCAATGGTTTGCTGGCGCTCGGCGCGCATGCGCTAGCCCATCCCATTTCCCCTCACAATACACAATTGCTGGCACGGGTTGTGACCCTCCTTTGCAGCATGTCAGCGCAAGATGGATCGCATCAATGGTGGCCATCGACGCGGCAGAATGGCTTGCCGTCACGCTTGGCGAAATTCCCAAATGGCTACCGCGATTTGGGATTGGCGCATGGCAATGCTGGTGTCATCGTCTTTTTTGCCCGCTTGGTGCAGCAAAGCGAGCACCGCGAGCTGGCAACGACGATCTTGCATAAATTAGTGCCGTGGCAACTCGCACAGCGCAATAGCAGCGAACAAATTGCCGCCTTCCCCTATCTGGCCGAAACACGCGATAGCGAAAGCCGCTGCGGTTGGTGCTATGGCGATGTCGGCATAGCGTGGGCCTTGCTGCAAGCTGGTGTGGCGCTGAAAGAAGAAAATTGGCTGCGGTTAGCACATCAACTCGCCCGCAACGCGGCAGCACGGCCACCAGCGGCAATGGGTTTTACTGACCACGCGCTATGCCATGGCACGCTAGGGGTAGCTCATATACTGCGGCGCATCGCCGTGTATTTTGCCGATGTCGAACTGCAAGCTGCGGCGAATCAACTCATGCACCAAGGTCTGGCCGCGCTAGAACTATTAGAGGAGCAGCTTGCGCAGACAGAGAATTCACCGATCAACCCCTCCTATCTCGAAGGGTGGGCTGGCATGGGCTTAGCGCTATTGGCGGCATGCACGGCAGCGGCGGAGAATATGACGAAGGCGACGCGTGCGACAACGAATAACCTATTGCAGTGGGATTACCCCTTGCTGCTAGGCTAACTGGCAGTTGACGGCAACGACGTGCTAGTCATCGCCTCGTCTCAAACAATCCGCTGATAGCCACTCTTTTATTTTTGCTAGCGCGCTTGTATCCACCAGAAAATGAGTCCTACTATGAAGTTAGCAGACCACGGTTTCTTCCTCGCCCGCCAACCATTGCTTGGCATCGATATTTTTGAAAAATGGGCGGCAGCCGATGATAAAAAGCGCTTTGTGCGTGAGATGTTGCAACAAGCAAGCTTTCGCCAAGCGCTCTACATCGCCTCGCCTTCCCTCTATGAACGTTGCCTAGAAAATTTCGGCTCGGGGACAGACGCTAATGCCGCACTCAAACCGCTAGAAGAAGACAAACTCTACCTCGCACTCAGCAAATATCTGGCGCGCGCCGCTTATCGATGCACGCCGTTTGGCATGTTCGCCGCCAGCACACCGGGTCGCATTGTGGACTCAAGCGCACTCGGCTTGGGCGATGATGTGTCCCCTATTTTGCGCATACGCTATGATTTTGCGGTGCAAGCCAAGCTGGTGAATTGGTTGATGGCGGATCATTTACTGCGCACAAAATTACGCTATATCCAAAATAACAGCATGGCGCGGCATGGCGATAAATTATTTTATGTCGCCGCTCAAAATATGGATGGCCGCAAACAATACCAGTTCAATCAAGTCGAGTGCGAGCCACATCTTGAGGCTTTATTGCAGTTGGCGCAGCGCTATGTCCCTTTTGAAGAATTGCAAGCCAGCCTTGTCGCACGCGCCGGCGTTAGCGCCGTCGATGCCAGTGCATATTTGCACCAACTCATCGATAGCGAAATCTTAAGCGCAGAAATCGGTATCACGATTACCGGTGATGATTCGTTCGCCACCTTGCTCGCCAACCTAGACGCGATAGGTGAACGGCATCGGCTCACCGTGTTTGAAGAGGTATTGCAAAGCATCACCGCACACATCGGCCAAACGCAGGTCGATTGGATTGCCTTATTCGAGGCTGGCTTCGAGACGCTGAGCCGCGCCAATTGCATC
>JACPVY010000130.1:3615-10647 GCA_016197345.1 Burkholderiales bacterium | reverse complement strand
TACCAAATAGCGTACCAGCGATGGTGGTCGGCAAAGTATGTGGCTCTGGCTTGAAAGCAACGCATTTGGCAGCGCAAGCGATTAAGTGCGGCGACGCGCAAATTATCATCGCTGGCGGCCAAGAAAACATGAGTGCTTCGCCCCACGTCTTGAATAATTCGCGCGATGGTTTCCGTATGGGCGACGCGAAGCTGGTCGATACCATGATTGTCGATGGTTTGTGGGACGTTTATAACCAATACCACATGGGCATCACTGCTGAAAACGTCGCTAAGCAATTCGATGTCAGCCGCGAAGCGCAAGATGAATTTGCCTTGTTATCCCAGCAAAAAGCAGAAGCGGCGCAAAAATCGGGCAAATTCAAAGACGAAATCCTGCCTTACGAAATCGCTAGCAAAAAAGGCAGCATCATTTTCGATCAGGATGAATACATCAAAGCGGGCACGACTTTGGAATCGCTGCAAGGCTTACGCCCAGCCTTTAGCAAAGACGGCAGCGTGACCGCAGGCAATGCTTCTGGCCTCAATGATGGCGCAGCGGCGGTGATGATGATGTCGGCTTCGATGGCGCAGAAACTGGGCTTGAAAGTGATGGCGCGCATCAAATCGTATGCTTCTTCCGGCATCGATCCGTCGATTATGGGCATGGGGCCAGTATCGGCCACCCAACGCTGCTTGGAAAAAGCTGGCTGGACCCACCAAGACCTCGATTTGATGGAAATCAACGAAGCTTTCGCCGCGCAAGCCATTGCCGTCAACAAGCAAATGGGCTGGGATACCAGCAAGATCAATGTCAACGGTGGTGCTATTGCCATCGGGCATCCAATTGGCGCTTCTGGATGTCGAGTGTTGGTTACTTTGTTGCATGAAATGCTGCGCCGCGATGCGAAACGCGGTCTCGCCAGCCTTTGCATTGGCGGTGGCATGGGTGTAGCGTTAGCGGTTGAGCGAGATTAATTCTGGAAAGAGCGATTGCGCAGGTTGTCTGGCAGCGGGGTTTCTTGCTAAACCCCTAGCCTCGCTAGCGCCACCTTTGCCCGGTGGCCGCTAGCGAGGTGTTGACGCGCCCCATTCCCACTCATGGTTTGATTCAGCTCATCGGGCTAGGGTGTATGCGCGCGCGTGAATGCAAGCTGTGGCGCTTGCCTTTGGCTATTTTCAATTTCAGCAGTGGTCGATGTAGTGTTTAGAAACGAGGATAAAAATGTCAAGAATTGCATTGGTAACAGGCGGCATGGGCGGGTTGGGCGAAGCCATTTGCATCAAGATGGCGGCTTTGGACTATACAGTCGTGACGACTTATTCCCCCGGAAATACCAAACACGAAGCGTGGTTGGCAGCAATGAAAGAAGCTGGATACAATTTTCATGCCTATGAATGTGACGTCGCCGATTATGATTCCGCGGCGCGCTGCATCGCCCAGATCGAAAAAGAAATCGGCCCGGTCGATGTATTGGTTAATAACGCTGGCATTACGCGCGATATGACCTTCAAAAAGATGGACAAAATCGCGTGGGATGCGGTGATGAGCACCAATCTCGATTCCGTCTTCAATATGACGAAACCGGTTTGCGATAGCATGGCTGAACGTGGTTGGGGTCGCATCATCAATATCTCATCGGTCAACGGCCAAAAAGGTGCGTTTGGTCAAACCAATTACTCGGCAGCAAAAGCGGGGATGCATGGTTTCACCAAAGCGCTGGCGCTGGAAGTGGCGCGCAAAGGCGTGACCGTCAATACCATTTCGCCTGGCTATATCGGCACCAAGATGGTGATGGCGATTCCACAAGAAGTGCTGGATTCCAAAATCATTCCGCAAATCCCGATGGCACGTTTAGGTAAGCCAGAAGAAGTCGCTGGTTTGGTGGCGTATTTAGCGTCGGAAGAAGCGGCTTTCTTGACGGGCGCGAATATCGCCATTAACGGTGGTCAGCATATGTATTAATCGCTGCGGCATCGACGCAACGAACAAGGGGAGCCTGGCTCCCCTTTTTTCATCCCCTTAGACTTTATTTTGCGTGCCAGCAAAATAAATCTCGATAACTTTTTTGCCAAAGTTTCGACTTGGTTTGGCCTAAATCATCACAAATGATGCGTATTTAGGCAAGGAAATGCCGTTAATCAATCTTTTTGGCGTTGGAAATGCCCATCTGCAATAAAAATTTCCTGTAATCCATCTTTTTCATGTCATAAGCGAGTCATTTTTGCCCACTACAGTGCAGGGCTTTTAAACCCGCCGGATGAACGACATGAAATATAGCCCATCCCCAGTTCTGCGTATTTGCGCCAGCATTTGCTCGGCTCTCGCTTTACTGTCCGCTTGCAGCTCCAGCAACACCACCGCCGTTACTGCCCCAGAAACGCCTGTTGAAGCCACCACCGCGAAAAATGTGATCTTTTTCTTGGGCGATGGCATGGGGATGACGACGCTAACCGCCGCGCGTATTTACGCAGTGGGTGAAGATGGTGATTTGACTATCGACACCTTGCCGGAAACGGCCTTCATCAAAACTTTTTCGAACGACGCGCAAGTGACGGATAGCGCACCATCGATGTCGGCTTATATGACCGGCGTGAAGATGAATAATGAAGTCATCTCGATGAGCTCGGACACCAAAGCAATCGACCCAATCGTCGATGCTAACGGCAACAAATTGGCAAACAACTGCGGCACCAGCAACGGCACGCCAGCAACCACTTTGATCGAATTGGCAAAAGCTAAAGGCTTGGGTACCGGTGTGGTGACAACCACCCGCGTGACACATGCAACTCCAGCGGCAACCTATTCCCATATCTGCCACCGCGATTTGGAAAACGATATTGCTGCGCAAGTCGTGCCAGGCGGCACTGGCTATAACAGCAAACTAGGCGAAGGCTTGGATGTCTTGATGGGCGGCGGCTCGCAATTCTTCATGACCAAGGCGCAAGGCGGCAAACGTGCTGATGGCCGTGATTTGATCGCTGAAATGAAAGCGAAAAACTATTCGTTCGCTAGCAACTCGACTGAATTTGCCGCGATTGATGGCGCTAAAGCGACCCGCATGTTTGGTCTGTTCACGTCTAGCCACATGAGCTATGACTTGGATCGCGATCCAGCGAAAGAACCTAGCTTGGCCGAGATGACGAGCAAAGCAATCGACGTCCTGTCGCAAAACAGCAAAGGCTTTTTCTTGATGGTGGAAGGTGGCCGTATCGACCACGCTTTGCATGAAACCACCGCTAAAAAAGCGCTGCAAGACACGCTAGCGTTTGATAACGCCATCAAAGCGGCAATCGACAAAGTGAAATTGAAAGACCCTGAACTGAAAAACACCCTGATCGTCGTCACCGCTGACCATGATCACACCTTGGTCTTGAATGGCTACGCTAAGCGCACTGGTAAAACCGCAACCGGCAATGCTGGCGTGTTGGGCGTGGTGAAAAACTATGTGACTGGTGCGCCAGAAAAAGATTTGGATGGCGCACCATATTCCATCATCGGCTTTGGTAACGGCGAAAACCGCACCCAAAGCAGCCGCGCAAGCTTGAATTCCTTGGATGACAGCGTCACAGGCGCAAATACCTATCATCAAGAAGCCGTGGTGCGCGTCAGCGCTGGTAACGAAACCCATGGCGGTACAGACGTGTTCCTCGGTGCTACTGGCAAAAATGCCGAAACCTTCACTGGCACCCTTGATAACACCAAAGTATTTTCGCTGGTGAAAACCGCGCTTGGCCTGTAATTCCCCGGAGAACACAATATGAAACGCATTATTCTTTCTAGCTTACTTTCTAGCGCAATTACTGCCAGCTTTGGCGCCTTGATTGCCGCTCCTGCGAACGCTGCCGGCGAAGCGAAAAACGTTATTTTCTTCTTGGGCGATGGCATGGGCCCGTCCACCATTACCGCTGCACGGATTTACAAATATGGTGAAGATGGCGCGTTGCAAATGGATCAATTCCAACGCACCGCACGTATCCGCACCTATTCGAACGATGCGCAAACCACCGATAGCGCACCATCGATGGCGGCCTACATGACCGGCGTGAAGATGAATAACGAAGTGTTGTCGATGTCGTCGGACACCGTCAACGTCGATCCGAGCAAAGATGCGAACGGCAACCTCGGCATCAATAATTGCACGGCGACCAATGGCAAATGCTACGCCAGGCGCTACCTACTCCCACATTTGCAGCCGCAATGCGCAATACGCGATTGCTGCGCAAGCCGTGCCGGGTGGTGCAGGCTACAACACCGCGCTAGGCGATGGCGTGGATGTGTTGATGGGTGGCGGTCGTAATCATTTCACCCCATTTAACGCCACCACCAATAAAGCTGGTCGTGCTGATGGTCGTGATTTGTTAGCAGAATTGGCAGCAAAAGGTTATACCGTTGCCGCCACCAAAGCTGACATGGCAGCCGCACCTAACAACAAAAAATTCATCGGTTTGTATAGCTCCAAGAGCCATTTGGAATATGAATTGGATCGCACCGCTACCCCACCAGTGGGCGAAGGCGCGAACCAACCTAGCTTGGCTGAAATGACGGTGAAAGCGATCGACATCTTGTCGCAAAACAGCAATGGCTATTTCTTGATGGTCGAAGGTGGCCGGATTGACCACGCCTTGCATGGCACTAACGCCAAGCGCGCTCTGGTCGATACGATTGCATTTGACAATGCGATCAAAGCTGCTTTGGACAAAATCAAAGCAACCGACCCAAGCTTTGCTAACACCTTGATCGTCGTCACCGCTGACCATGATCACACCTTGGCATTCAATGGCTATGGCAAGCGCGGCAATCCTATCTTGGATATCAACCGCGATTACAAAACCGGTTTGCCTAGCAAAGATGCAGATGGCAACACCTACACCACCTTGGTGTTTGGTAACGGCCCAAATCGTCCAGCATTGCGCGCTAGCCTCGATAGCGCAGCTGTTTTGGACGACAACTACAAGCAAGAAACAGGCGTGCGTTTGGCGAGTGAAACCCATGGCGGCGGTGACGTCAAACTGTTTGCTTTGGGTGCCGGTTCCAAGCCATTCAAAGGCAGTTTGGATAACACCAAAGTCTTCGGTTTGTTGAAGTCTGCATTTGGTTTCTAAATTGATCCTGCTTTAGATAGAAATGACAGCGGCGGACTGAGGTTCGCCGCTGTTTTTATGAAAACAATATGAATACTTCAGTGAAATTTTTTGTGGCTTTACTCGCTAGCACCTTGCTCGCGTCAATTTCTGCTACTGCTGCAACCTCTGCCGCTACTCCCGCTAACGCACCAGCGCCCGCCGCGAGTGTCGCCGCGCCAGATGTCGATTTGACCGTACGCTACTACACCAAAGTGCTGACCAACGAAGGCGTCATGCGTGAATCGCGCTATGAAGAAACGATGTTGCGTCGCGTTGGCCATGTGTGGGTCGAGCGTGTGTTGCCGCCCGCCAGCAAGCTGGCCGATAAGCATCAAGATAAGCCTAGCAATCAAGCCGCAGCCAACAGCGCTAGCGCCAAAAAAGTCGCGTTAAAAGTACATGATCACGAAGCCTTCAACCCCGTGATGATTCCACGCCATGTGATGTTCGAAAATGGCAAAACCCGCCTCGAATATGTCGATAGCAGCACGCGCCAAGTGATTGCCGTGCCAGCTAGCGAATACGATAACGTCAATTTCGATGGTTCTTGGGTCAACGCTTATTTCTTAGTTGATCCCAAACAAGTGGCGACCTTGCCACTAGCGAAGCGCAAATCCGATGTCGCTGGTGCGGTGTGGCGTGAACGCGATAATGGCGAAGTTTTTCAACGCGTGCTGTGGGATGAAAAGCGCCAAATTCCATTGATCGTTGAAAGTGGTGATAAAGCTGGGCGCTTTTTCAATCGCTTTGAAGTCAATGTCGCCAGCAGCTTGCGTCGCGAATTGCCGTGGCAACAGTTGAAAGGCTATGGCCAAAAAGAGTACGCCGATTTTCTCGATTAAATTGCTTTATTCTGAGCTTGCCAATTTCATAAAAAATATTTGCAGGACTTGATTACTTTTGTATCTGTTGCCGCGTTAAGCCCCAACCAATCGGGGCTTAACTTTACTTTAGGCAGGAAAGATATGAAAGTCTTTAGCATTCGCGGTGGCATCTTCGCTAGCAGTATCGCGCTAGCGTTGTTGCTGGTAGCCTGCGCCACACCGCAACACAGTAATCGCCCCGCACCACCGCCTATCTCCGTCAACCAAACTACCACAAACGCTAGCGCTAGCTCAAGCCGAGCAGCGCATCTGCCAACTAGCTTTAGCTTCCCCGCATTACAGAATTCTTCTCGGCAACAAATCGTCAATCGCGTGACGTGGGGCGTCATGCCAGCGAGCTTGCAGCAGACGCAAAACTTGGGCGTGAATCAATATTTGTCGCAGCAACTGCGCGCTAGCCCGCCGCAACTGCCTAGCGCCATTCAAGCGCAAATCGACGCCATGCGGGTCACCCAAACTCCGTTACTCAAGCTAATGCAAGACTTAGAACGGGTGCGCATCAATGCTGATCAAAACACCGCCTCGAAAGAAGACGCGAAGAAAGACTATCAGCAAGAAATGCATGCACTGGCGCGCGAAGCGGCCAGCCGTAGCTTGCTGCGCTCACTCTATTCTGAGCAGCAATTGCAAGAGCAGATGGTGAGTTTTTGGATGAATCACTTCAACATCCACCACGGCAAGCACAATGTGCGGGCCATGCTAGGGGATTTTGAAGAACACGCGATCCGTCCCTTTGCGTTAGGGCGCTTCCAAGATTTGCTGCACGCTACTGCGACGCACCCGGCGATGCTGCGCTATTTGGATAACGAGCATAACGCGGCGAATAAAATCAACGAAAATTATGCGCGTGAATTGATGGAATTGCACACCATGGGCGTCAATGGCGGCTATAGCCAGCGCGATGTGCAAGAACTAGCGCGCGTGTTGACTGGCGTAGGCATTAGCATCAACCCGGATAGCCCACGCATGAAACCGCAATTTGAGCGGCTATACGTGCGGCAAGGCATGTTTGAATTCAATCCGCTGCGCCACGATTTTGGTGC